>JAIYAB010000428.1 GCA_027489275.1 Hyphomicrobiales bacterium | reverse complement strand
GGTTGATCATCCCGCCGCCCCTCAACCGGCCTACGGCCACCTTCTCCCCCGGGGGGAGAAGGCGCTCATCATCGGCGTTGAGGCGAAGGACGTAGGCTCACGCCATTCCGTGGCGACTCGATCGGCGTCCCTCGCTCACGCTCGACGTTTATGCGCGCATGTCCCGCGCACGCACACTGATCGTGCGCGCCTTCTCCCCGTCCCACGGGGAGAAGGTGGCCGAAGGCCGGATGAGGGGCCGGCCGAGCTGTCACGCCAGACGCCTCCCGGCTACGCCGGCTTCTTGCGCATGAAGGCCTGGCGGCGGCATTCGGCCACCAGGGTGCCGTCCTGCTTGTAGGCGCGGTGGTGGAATTCGACGATGCCGGCATCCGGGCGCGACTTCGACTCGCGTACCGCCAGGATTTCCGTCGTGGCGCGCACCGTGTCGCCCTCGAAGAGGGGGGCGGGGAAACGCACGTCTGTCATGCCGAGGTTGGCGATCGTGGTGCCGACCGTCAGGTCGTTCACCGACATGCCGATCATCAGCCCCAGCGTGAACAGCGAGTTCATCAGCGGCTGACCCCATTCCGTCTCCGTCTCGCAGAAGTGCACGTCGATGTGGAGGGGCTGCGGGTTCAGGGTCATGTTGGAGAACAGCATGTTGTCCATCTGCGTCACCGTGCGGGTGAGGCGGTGGCTGAACACTTCGCCGACCTTGAAGTCTTCCAGGTAGATCCCGCCGCGGGGATGGCGGCCGTCCGGGCCGGGGGGCGCTACGCTCATCGTCTCCTCCATGCGTGCTTGGTTGCAGGCGTTCCGTTGCGTCAACGCCTTAGCACGAGTCCTGCCGCAGGCGGGGCGTTCCGGCGCTGCGCCCATGCATCCGAGGTCTGCGCACGGTGAAGTGCCACCGCGGCGGCGACCGCGATCCTTACCGTTCGTTTACCTTAACCGCCCACAGTGTCCCCTAGGGTGGAGCCTCCGCGCGGACGCGGGCGGAGCGGAACCCCCGAGGGGTGCGTTTCATGTTCCTGTTCACGACGCCGGCGGCAGCGCCGGGTTCGGCCGAGAAGTCCGCCGCGACCGCGCCGGCTGGCGCGCCTGCGCCCGTCGTCGATGCCATCCGCACCGGCTCGCAGCGCACCGGGGCGGACTTCGGCTACCTCCTCACCACCGCGCAGCGCGAATCGTCCCTCGATCCCGATGCCAAGGCGCGCTCCTCCAGCGCCAGCGGGCTGTTCCAGTTCATCGAGCAGACCTGGCTCGGCGTCCTGAAGGGGACCGGTCCCCAGCACGGTCTGGGCCCCTATGCCGACGCCATCTCGGAGAAGGGCGGGCGCTTCGACGTCGCGGACCCGCAGATGAAGGCGCAGATCCTGGCGCTGCGCAACGATCCCAAGGTCTCCGCGGTGATGGCGGGCGAACTGACCCGCCGCAACGCGGCCGCGCTGTCCGGCGCGCTCGGGCGCACGCCGACCGAAGGCGAGCTCTACGCCGCCCACTTCATGGGCTCGCGCGGCGCGGCCGATCTCATTCGCGCCGCGCAGGGCAATCCGAAGGCCCGCGCTGCCGAGCTCTTTCCCGAGCAGGCGGCGGCCAACCGGCCGATCTTCTACGACCGGGTGACGGGGCAGGCCCGCAGCGTCTCGGAGGTGCATGCGACGCTGGTCGCCGGGCAGGGCAAGCTCGCCGTTCCGGCCGTGCCGCAGCTTCAGGCCGACCCCTCGACCTGGTTCGGCGCCCACCAGCCGGTGGCGGCCCCCGCCTATGCCGCTGGCGGGCCGGCGATGCACGGGCTCTTCCGCACCGAGGGGCCGCGCGGCCCCGTCAACCAGACCGTCCAGCGCCTGTGGTCCGGCCGCCCGTCGACCGATACGGCCGCCTTCGAGGCTCCGAAGTTCTTCCCGCGGACCGCCGCGCTCGGCCGCACCGCCAGCGACGTCGCGCCGGCCGGCGTGCTGCCGGCGACGCCGGCGCTCAGGCGCGCCGATGTTCCGCTGCCGCCCGAGCGGCCGACGGAGCTGAAGCGCGCCGCCGCGCCCGTGCGCGGCCAGCCGCTCGACCTGACTGCCATCCGCAGGACTGGAGCCTGACACCATGCAGGGTGACCGCTCATGATCGTCCGTCGCTTCCTCGCCTGGATCAAGAACGCGCCCGCCGAGGCTCGGGCCGAGGCCACCGGCGCGCTGGCCCGCGCCTGGCTCTACGCGGACATGGACCCGCATGAGAAGGCCGAGGCCGGGCAGGCGCTGACCGTCCTGCTGGACGACCCGTCCCCCTGGGTGCGACAGGCGCTGGCCGAGGCCTTCGGCCGGGCCCCCGATGCGCCCCCGGCCATCCTCGCCGCGCTTGCCCACGACCAGAGCGACGTCGCTGCCATCGTCCTGTCGCGCTCGCCGCTGTTCGACGACGCGGCGCTGGTCGACCATGTCGCCACGGGCGACGCGCTGGTGCAGACGGCGATCGCCATGCGGGCCGACCTGCCGGCCCCCGTCGCCGCGGCCCTGGCGGAAGTCGCGGAGGCCGAGGCCGTCGCGGCTCTGGCCGCCAACCGTTCGGCCGCCATCCCGGCCTTCTCGCTGGCCCGCATGGTCGAGCGCCACGGCGACGACGCGACCGTGCGCGACGCGCTCATGGCCCGCGACGACCTGCCCGCCGACGTCCGTGTCGCGGTGGTGGTGAAGATTTCCGAGGCGATGAGCGCTTTTGCCGCCGGGCGCGACGGTCCCGACGCGCGCCGCGAGCGCCTCTCGCGCGAAGCGTCCGAGCGCGCGGTTCTCGATCTCGTGGTGGCGGCCGCCGACGCGGATCTCCCCGCCATCGTTCGCCGCCTGCGCGCGGGCGGGCGCCTCACCCCGGCGCTGCTGCTGGCCGCGATCCTCGACGGCGATCTGCGTCTGCCGGCTGCCGCGCTGGCCGAACTCACTGGCATGAACCGCCGCCGCGTCGATGCGCTCGTCGCGGAAGGGCGGGGCGGCGGCTTCACCGCGCTTTGCCGCAAGGCCGGGCTTCAGGCCCCTCTCCTACCGGTGCTGGTGGCGGCGTTGGCGGCCCGCCGCGCGGTTCTCGCGCACGAGTTTCCGCCCGTGGGCGCGGCGCGTCGCCGGCGCATCGCCGCGCAGACCATCAAGGACGCCGCCCGCCTCGGCCTCGATGCGGACGGCCGCGCCATGATCCTGCTGCGCCGTCTCGAGGCGGAGGCTGCCCGCGAGGAGGCGCGGCTCGTCACCGAGACGCTGCTGGCCGCCCACCAGGCCGAATCGCAGGCGCCCCTCCTGCTCGGGCCGGAATGGCGGATCGAGCCCGAACGAATCGCCCCGATGCCGGGCACGGCCGGGATGCTCGAGGGGCCCGCCCGGCCGGACGGCGAGGCTGCCGCGGCCTGACGGCCGGCCTCAGTAGCCGAACTGCTCCAGCAGGATCCGCTCCTCCAGGCTGTGCCCGGGGTCGTGCAGCATCACGAGGTCGACCGTGCGGTCCATCGCCACGTCGACGCGGCGCACCGCTCGGTACTCGAAATGGTCGGCCACCGCGCTGACGGGCCGCTTTTCGGCCTCCAGCACCTCGATGGAGATCCGCGCATGGTCCGGGAGCAGCGCTCCGCGCCAGCGGCGCGGGCGGAACGCCGAGATCGGCGTCAGCGCCAGCAACGGCGCATCGAGCGGCAGGATCGGCCCGTTGGCCGAGAGGTTATAGGCGGTCGAGCCTGCCGGCGTCGCCACGAGCACCCCGTCCGCGACGAGCTCGGCCAGCCGCGGCTTGCCATCGATGAGGATTCGCAGTTTCGCCGCCTGGTATGATTGTCGCAGCAGCGAGACCTCGTTGATCGCGCGCGCGGTGTGCGCGACGCCCTGCGAGTCGATCGCGACCATCAGCAGCGGGTGGACGACGCTGCGCTCGGCCTTCTCCAGCCGGTCGTACAGGCTGTCCTCGGCGAACTCGTTCATCAGGAAGCCGACGGAGCCTCGGTTCATGCCGTAGATGGGCGTCCCGGTTCCCATGAACCGGTGCAGCGTCTGCAGCATCAGCCCGTCGCCGCCCAGTGCGACGATGACGTCGGCGTCGCCCGGCGCAGTCTCGCCGTAGCTGGCGACGAGCCGCGCCCCGGCTTCGCGGGCCTCGCTGGTCTCGCTGGTGACGAAGGCGATCTTCGAGAAACGACGCATGTCGACGACCCTGCCGCGCTGTTGCAGCGCGGCACTGGATACCACGGATCCACGGCGCTCGCGCGAGGGCGGATCGCCCGCCGCGGGCTCAGGCGAACAGGTCGGGCCGGCGGTGGCGCAGATGCAGCAGCAGCACGACGGTCTTCATGTCGGTGAGCGTCCCGGCGTCCATCGCCGCGACGAGGGAGCCCAGCGGATGCTCCTCGACGACGATGTCCTCGTGCTCGTCGGCCACCCCCCCGCCCTCGGCCAGGCGGTCGGCCGGCGTGTAGGCTGCGAGAAACAGGTGCATGCGCTCGGTCGACAGCCCCGGCATCGGCCACAGCGCGCCGAGCGGCTCGAGCGCCCCCAGCCGCAGGCCGGCCTCTTCCATCGCCTCGCGGCGGGCGCAGTCGGCCGGGTCCTCGCCCTCCTCGAGCAGCCCCGCCGGAACTTCCGTCAGCGCCGTTTCGCCGGTTGCGACCATGATCGGCGGGCGCATCTGGGTGACGAGCATCGCCACGCGCCGCTGCGGGTCGTAGGGCAACACGGCCACGGCCGGACCGTGGTCCTCGACCTCGCGTTGCAGCACGGTTCCGTCGGCCGCGCGCACACGCACGATTCGGAACCGCGACCACCCGTCGTGGACGACACGCTCGTCGATGATCGCCGGCGATGGTCTGGCGGGCATGGGATCCCCGTCCGGTGCGGCGGCGTCGATCACGCCGCCGGCGGCGTCAGGGCGCGTAGCCCAGCGGGAAGGTGTAGCTGGCGCTGGCGCCGAACGTGAACTGGTCGCGCGAACCGATGTTGCGGACGATCGGGCTGTCCGCCGCCGGCCCGACGAGGCGGTCGTACTGGCCGCGCACGGTCGTCGACCACTGCTCGTTCCAGCGATAGGTCGCCGCCGCGGCGACGCCAACCGACTTTACGCCCGCGCCGGGGCTGTACGGTGTCACGTTGGCGTTCCACGCCGCGTCCTGCTGCGTCACGCCGAAATAGGCATCCATGTACTCGGATCCCGCCACCGTCATGCGCGGGCCGGCGTTCAGCACGAGCCGCGGCCCCATGCGATGCACGTAATCCAGAGCGACGCTGCCGATGAGGCCGTTGTAGCCGTTGATGCCGTAGCGCATCTCGCCGCGCATGCGCACCGTGTCCGTGAGCGCCCAGAACTCGCCGAACAGGCCCGGCTCGATCGACCACTTCGCGTCCCGGATGCCGTAGAGGCGACGATCCTGGTCGTAGTACCGGCCGCCCTGGTAGCGGCCGACGACGCCAACCGCCCAGTGCGCGTCGCCGAAGACGACGAAGCTGATGCCGTCGTCCGGCGCGCCGAACTTCTCGGGGCCGTCGTTGCGGCGGATGCTGATCGTCGGATACGCGATCACCGAATATTCGTCGGAGCCTGTGAACCGGGGCGAACCCACGACATGCGCCTTCACGGTCATCAGCCAGCCCGGCGCTTCCCGGAAGCGCCAGCTCGCCGCCTGACGTTCCGCCTCGGCCTTGTCCACCGTGGCCGGAGCCGGCTGGGCGGGCTTCTTCGTCTGTGCATGGGCCGGATCGGCTGCCCCCGAGGACAGGGCGGCGCCTGCGACGACCGTCGCGGCAGCGGCTACACGTGCGAACCGGGTGGAAACGCGATACACGAAGGTCATTCGGGCTCCGTCGTCATGATGCCGGGGTCAAGTCGCCGCCGGCACGCTCGGCTCTATCGGCCTTCTTGCTGCGCCGCAACCACGGTCACCCGGGTATCGACACGGCAGCATGGGTAGTCACGAACTTGATCCTAAATGTGGCGCAACCGACGGTCGGCGGCAACGCCGCCCGGTGCTCGCCGCCCTAAGACTGTTGCTGCGTGTCTATCAGGTCACTCTTTCGAGTGTGTTAGGACGCCACTGCCGTCATCTGCCATCGTGCTCGGAATATATGGACGAGGCGTTCGTCCGGCACGGGATCTGGGCCGGCGGCTGGATGGGAACCGCGCGCATCTGCCGCTGCAACCCCTGGGGAACGCACGGGCTCGACTTCGTCCCGGACGAATTGCCGCGGGATGCCGCCTGGTATAGACCGTGGCGCTACGGGCGATGGAGAGGGGTCAACCCCACGCCGCCGCCGCGTTGCGAGGAGGTCGGGCCGGGCGACGGCGACATCCGCGCCTGAGCGCCGCATCCGGCGACCCCATCCGTTCACCGTCCGCCCATCGGCTTACCTGCATGGTCTGCAGGAGTGAGCAGGAGACACGTCGTGATCAACGTGACCTTCCCCGACGGCGCCGTCCGCGCCTTTGCCCCCGGCACCACCGGCCTAGACATCGCCAAGGGAATATCTCCCTCGCTCGCCAAGCGCACCGTCGCCATGGCGCTCGACGGCCGGCTCCTCGACCTCGCGGATCCCATCACCGCGGACGCCCGCATCGAGTTCGTGTCGCGCGAGGATCCGCGCGCGCTGGAGCTCATCCGCCACGATTGCGCGCACGTCCTCGCCGAGGCGGTGCAGAACCTGTGGCCGGGCACGCAGGTCACCATCGGCCCCGTCATCGAGAACGGCTTCTACTACGATTTCGCGCGCAACGAGCCCTTCACCCCGGAGGACTTCCCCGCCATTGAGGCGGAAATGCGCGCCATCATCGCCCGCGACCGACCCTTCACGAAAGAAGTGTGGAGCCGCGATGAGGCCAAGCGCGTCTTCCGCGACAAGGGCGAGGCCTTCAAGGTCGAGCTGGTCGATGCCATTCCGCCCGGCGAGAACCTGAACATCTACCGCCAGGGCGACTGGTTCGACCTGTGCCGCGGCCCGCACATGACCTCGACCGGCAAGATCGGCGACGCCTTCAAGCTCATGAAGGTCGCCGGCGCGTACTGGCGCGGCGACAGCAACAACCCGATGCTCACCCGCATCTACGCCACCGCTTTCGCGAAGAAGGAGGACCTCGCCACCTACCTGCACCAGCTCGAGGAGGCCGAGAAGCGCGACCACCGCCGGCTCGGGCGCGAGATGGACCTGTTCCATTTCCAGGAGGAGGGCCCCGGCACCGTCTTCTGGCACCCCAAGGGCTGGACGCTGTTCCAGAGCCTCATTTCCTACATGCGTCGCCGCCTCGGCACGCTCGGCTACGACGAGGTCAATGCCCCACAGGTGCTCGACAAGAGCCTGTGGGAGACCTCGGGTCACTGGGGCTGGTACCAGGAGAACATGTTCGCGGTGAAGTCGGCCTACGCCTTCATGAACCCCGACGACAAGGAAGCCGACCAGAAGGTCTTCGCCCTCAAGCCGATGAACTGCCCGGGCCACGTGCAGATCTTCAAGCACGGGCTGAAGTCGTACCGCGACCTGCCGATCCGGCTGGCCGAGTTCGGCGTGGTCCACCGCTACGAAGCGTCGGGCGCGCTGCACGGCCTCATGCGCGTACGCGGCTTCACGCAGGACGACGCGCACATCTTCTGCACCGAGGAGCAGCTCGAGGCCGAATGCCTCGCCATCAACGACCTCATCCTGTCGACCTATGCCGATTTCGGCTTCGACAAGATCATGGTCAAGCTCTCCACCCGCCCGGAAAAGCGGGTCGGCGGCGACCACCTGTGGGACCGCGCCGAAGAGGTGATGATGCGCGTGCTCGAGACCATTGCCGCACAGTCGGGCGGCCGGATCGAGACGGGCATCAACCCGGGGGAGGGCGCCTTCTACGGGCCGAAGTTCGAGTACACACTGCGCGACGCGATCGGCCGCGACTGGCAGTGCGGCACCACGCAGGTCGACTTCAACCTCCCCGAGCGCTTCGGCGCGTTCTACATCGGCGCCGACGGCGAGAAGAAGCAGCCTGTCATGGTCCACCGCGCCATCTGCGGCTCCATGGAGCGCTTTCTCGGCATCCTGATCGAGAGCTACGCCGGGCACTTCCCGCTCTGGCTGGCGCCCGAGCAGATCGTCGTCTGCCCGATCACGAGCGACGCAGACGACTACGCTCGCGAGGTCACGGCGGCGGCGAAGGCCGCCGGCCTGCGCGCGCGTTCGGACCTGCGCAACGAGAAGATCAGCTACAAGGTGCGCGAGCACTCGCTGGCCAAGGTTCCGGTGATCCTCGCCGTGGGCCGCAAGGAAGCGGGCGACCGCACCGTCTCCATCCGCCGCCTGGGCTCGCAGGCCCAGACCACGATGGGGCTGGCCGAGGCGCTGGCGAGCTTCGTCGAAGAATCGACCCCGCCGGACGTGCGCATGGCCTCGAGCCGCATGGCTGCGGAGTAGTCGCTTAGGCCGACGCCCGCGGCCTCGTCCGCGGGCGTGACGACCCTTCGCGCCGCCGATCAAGTCAGGACGGTCACCTTACGGCGTGTGCGGATGAGTCGCCCTACGGCATGACGGGCCAGGCCGCCTTACGGCTCCCGGCCGGCGTCGTTGATCTCGACCCAGTGGCCGTCCGGATCCTCGAAATAGATCTGCCTGATCCCGTCCGGCCGGACCTGCACGCCGCGCGGTTCGCGGGCGACGTTGACGTATTCCACGCCCTGCTCGGTCAGGTGGCGCATCACCGCGTCGATGTCCGGCGTCGAGAGCGCCCAGTGCGTCGAAAAGGCCCGGTCGCGCCCTGTCTGCGCATCGCCGCCGATGAGGTGAAGCGTGCGGTAGCCGTCGATCGTGAACCAGCGGATATGTCCGCTGGCGAGGCGGTTCGGGATCTCGGCGAGGCCGAGCACGCGCGCGTAGAACTCGGCGCTGACGTTCTGGTCGCGGACGTAGAGCGAAATGTGGTGGAGCGCGAAGGAAAGAGCCATTGCGGCACGCTACAGTCCATGCCCGCGCCGGACAACCGCGCCCGGCGGGGGCCTGCCGCGCGCCTATTCGGCGGCGACCGTGCCCGCCCCGCGTGCCCGCTCGATCTGGCCGATCGCGTCCACCACGGCGTCGAAGGTCAGCAGCGTCGAGGCGTGCCGGGCCTTGAACTCGCGCACGGGAAGGAGCACCCGCACGTCCTGCCACTTCGGGTCGGCGGGCGGATCCCCGTTCTCCTTGAGCATCCGGCGTACCGTGTCGCGCAGCGTGCGCAATTCGGCCGCCGTCGAGCCCACCACGTTGCGCGCCATGATCGAGGACGACGCCTGACCCAGCGCGCAAGCCTTCACGTCGTGAGCGAAGTCGGTCACGACGTCGCCGTCCATGGCCAGATCCACGGTCACGGTCGAGCCGCACAGCTTGGAATGCGCCGTCGCGCTCGCCTGGGGATGGTCCAGCCGGCCGATGCGCGGAATGTCCGCGGCCAGGTCGAGGATGCGCTTGTTGTAGATGTCGTCGAGCATGGCGTCCCGCCGCGCGGGTGTTGGAAAGGGCCCGCGGAAGGCGAGATTATAGTCTGCCGAGCGCCGCGATGCGAGCCTCGCTCACGTTTTCGTCAGAGCGATGGCGAAACCACAGGAAGAATGCGTCGAAGCGCCGCGCGGGCGCTTTCGCTTGTGGTCCAATGTCGCGGCGCCCCCGTAAGCCTCCCCGTGAGTGACATGCGGGAGGCTCCACATGGATGCCGTGGTCAAGCCCTTGAACGCCCTGTCGGCCGTGCCGATGGCCGACAAGATCGTCATGAAGCGTCCGTCGCGCGAGGAGGCCGAGGCCGCCGTGCGCACGTTGATCCGCTGGGCGGGGGACGACCCGTCGCGCGAGGGGCTGCTCGACACGCCCAAACGCGTCGTGAAAGCCTATGAGGAGCTCTACAAGGGCTACCGCGAGAACGCCGACGAGATCCTCGACCGCGTATTCGAGGACGTCGGCGGCTACGATGACATGGTCCTCGTGCGCGACATCCCGTTCTATTCCCACTGCGAGCACCACATGGTGCCCTTCGTGGGCCGGGCGCACATCGGCTACTACCCGGCCGAGGGCGTCGTCGGCCTGTCGAAGCTCGCGCGCGTGGTCGATACGTTCTCCCGTCGGCTGCAGACGCAGGAGACGATGACCTCCCAGATCGTCCATTCCATCGACGACGCGCTCAAGCCGCGCGGCGTCGCCGTGATCATCGAGGCCGAGCACATGTGCATGTCCATGCGCGGCGTGCAGAAGCACGGTTCCTCCACGATCACCACCCAGTTCACCGGCGTCTTCCGCGACGATCCGGCCGAACAGGCGCGGTTCCTGACCATGGTTCGCGGCCTCCGGTAACTCCTCCCGCCGGACGCCGCCGCCAGCCCCGCCAAACGGGGCTCCGCGGATCGGGACATCGTGCTAAGTGAAGGTCCGCCCGCGCCCCACGCGGGCGGACCTTTTTCATGCCGGGAGCGACCCATGCCCAGCGCCGAGCAGCCCTTCGCCCCGCGCGGATCGCGCGTCGAGGTCGAGGAGGGCGACCTGTTCATGCCGAAGTTCGATGCCGCCGGCCTGATCACCGCCGTGGCGGTCGATGCCGGCAGCGGCGAGGTGCTGATGGTCGCCCACATGAACGCCGACGCGCTCGCGCGCACGCTGGAAAGCGGCCAGGCGTGGTACTGGTCACGCTCGCGTGCTGAGTTGTGGCTCAAGGGCGCGACGTCGGGCCAGATCCAGACCATCGTCGACATCCGCGTCGACTGCGACCAGGACTGCCTGCTGCTGCGCGTCACCGTCGGCGGCGACGGTGGCTGCTGCCACACCGGCCGGCGCGCCTGCTTCTACCGCCGCGTCGAGGCGGCGCCCGGCGGCGGTCCCGCGCGGCTGCTGCCCGTCCACGGCTGAAACCGCGGCGGCGCCTGCGCCGTTGTCGAAGGCTTTCAGGACATTGTAATCCTGCGGGCGTAGGGTTTCGGCGAGACGGGGGGACGACCCATGCTCCAGGACCTGCTCGGGCTGCGCCCGGCGCCCGCCGCCGCGCCCGCCGACGATGCCGGCGCCCCGCTGCGGCGCCCGCGCATCGGGCTTGCGCTCGGCGGCGGCGCGGCGCGCGGCTGGGCCCATATCGGCGTCATCCGTGCGCTGGAGAAGGCCGGGCTCGCCCCCGACGTCGTCGTCGGCACCTCCATCGGCGCGGTGGTCGGCGGTTGCTACGCAGCCGGCAAGCTCGACGAGCTCGAGGC
>JAIYAB010000319.1 GCA_027489275.1 Hyphomicrobiales bacterium | reverse complement strand
GGGTGCCCTCCCGCGGAGACGTGCCCGCGCTGGCGAGGCTCATCATCGCCCCGATGGCGGCGACCGCGAAGGAGCCGTTGGCGACCCCCAGCGCGAACACCGCCGCGCGGATCGGGAACTGCGGACCCACGAGACCGCCGGCGGCGATGACGACGAGGGCGGCGGCGGAGGCGAGGCACCCTCCGACCGTCCAGAGCTTCAGGGACCCCAGGACACGGCCGCCGATGACGCTGGCGCCGACGCTGACGAGGATCATGCCGGCGAGCACGCCGCCATGCTGGACGCCCGCCAGCGCGGTGCTCTGCCCGGCCGTCATGCCGAACACGAGGCCCGCGAAGGGCTCCAGGATCAGTTCCTGCGCGTTGTACGCGAGCATCGAGACGAAGACGAAGACGGTGAAACGCCGCGCTTCCGGCTCGGTCCAGACCTCGCGCAGCGCGGTCAGGAATGCCGGCTTGGGTGCGTCCGTCCGGGCCGTCGCGTCGACACCTGAGGCTTCCAGACCCCACACCGCGACGCAGGCGAGGACGAAGGCCAGCACAGCCACCGTCGCCATGACGACGATGAGGCGAGTCGTGGAGAAGGGATCGAGGAACTTGCCGGCAACGGTGGCCGTCATCGCCAGCCCGAAGATCATCATCACCCAGACGATCGTCGCGGCTGCCGCGCGCCGTTCGGGTGCGACCCGTACCGCCATGAGGGCGAGGACGGAGGTTCCCGCAGCGCCCACGCCGATGCCCAGCAGCGTGAAGGCCAGCACTGCGAGCGCAAGTCCCGCCCAGAACGATACGGCCATCACGGCGGTCGCGACCGCCGCCCCGACGCCGCCCAGGCACAAGGCCGCCATGCCGCCGACGATCCATGGTGTCCGCCGCCCGCCGACGTCGGAGCCGTAGCCCCAGCGCGGCCGCAGGACCTGGATGGCGTAGTGCAGCGCGACCAGCAGACCCGGGATCATGGCGGCCAGCGCCAGTTCGACGACCATCACCCGGTTGATCGTCGATGTCATCATCACGACGACGGCGCCGAGAGACATCTGGACGAGACCGAGACGGGCGATCCCGAACCAGCCTAGCGAAGGGGAGGTCTTGGAACGGACCATGGAAGCCTCGGACAGGGCCACCGGCGGATCCTGGGGGACGATCCTTCGGTCGAACGACACGATGTCGTCGCCTCGCTTACCCCCGCGGTCGCGGGCAGTCGACGCAGCGGCGCCACGCATTGACGCTACGTCTTGACAGTCCCGAGTGTCAAGAAAGAGTGACAGTCATCCCTGCGACAAGACGGCCATGCCGGTCGCCACCGCGACCCGGCCGCTCTCGCCCTCGCGGGACAGGCCGTCAGGATGCTCGGGATGTTGAAGCGGGTTTCGGCGGAGGCCCTGCAGGGATGCGGCGCTTCGAAGCGGCCGACGCCTCAGTTGCCGTCGTGGTCGAGATCGCCGAGGCCGTAGCGGCGCAGCTTCGAATAGAGGCTCTGCCGGCTCAGCCCGAGCATTTCGGCAGCAGACGCGCGATTGTCGCGCGTGAGTTCGAGCGCCGCCTCGATGCACAGCCTTTCGATCATGTCCGTGGTTTCACGGACGAGATTCTTCAGGGACACACGGCCGACCAGCTCGGTGAATTGCTCGACGGAGCGCGGCAATTCGCGCCCGGCCATTGTTCCGGGCCGCATCGAGGCGCTGCGAAGCGTGAAGCCGAGGCACGGGCTGTCGCCCGTCACCACGGCGACGGCGGCGACCTCCACGTCCTCCGTCGAGCCGAACTCGCCGCGAAGAACCGTAGGGAACACCCGCACCGACCCGTGCTCGCGCAGATTGGACGACAGCACGTCCATGTCGATTCCCGGACGACCCAGCCACCGACCGAGCGCCTCGCCCCGCGCCTGCTCCTCGGTGGCGAGTTGCGCCATGTCGAGGAACGCGGCATTCGCCGTCAGGATGCGCATCTGCGGATCAGTGACGACGAACCCCTCGGGAAGGTTCTCGACAACCTGCATCAGCACCGGCCGCCCGCGGCTGGCGCCGCCCGTGGCGCCAGAGCCTGCGACCGGCGACAGCCTGACGAGGAAGGGCGAGGTGGTCTCCTGCCGGAACAGCGAGGCCGACAGGGCGAACTCGGTCCCCGCCACCAACCTGGCGTGGACGTCGTCCACCCGACCCGTCACACGGACCGCGGCCAGCAGCGAGGCGACGGCCTCGCGGCTGTCGGGCGCGAAGACCTCCGGGAAGGACTGGCCGATGATGCGCTTGGCGCTCTTGCCGAGCAGCACGTTCGCCGCCGGGTTGGCATCGACGATGCGCTGGTTCGAAGCCTCAACGATGAGCACCGCCTCCGAGGCGAGCTGGAACAGCAGGCGGTATCGCGTCTCCGCGCCGCGGATGCGCGCATATTCGCGCTCCATGGACTGCTGGGCGTCGGCGAGCCGCTGCTGCAGCACGGCCATGGCCCGCAGATCGCGCCCGATCGCAACGACATCGCCCTTGTCGCCGACCTTCATCGTGGCGTAGCGCACGGGGACGTCCGCGCCGCGCGGCGAGGGATGGTTGACCTGGCGCAGGCGGGTCACGCCGGAGGGAGTCGCCTCCCTGAGCAGTTCCTCGACCTTGCCGCGGCTTTCGACGGTGACGGTCTCGCTCCACGGACGACCGACCCAGGACGAATACCCCTCGCGGGCGAGATCCTCGCTGCCCACCGCGACATCCTTCACGATGCCGGCCCGGTCGATCACCACCGCAACGTCCGCCGCCGCGGCGATCAACATCGCAGCAGCCTCGGGACCGAGGCCGCCCAGCGACTCCTTCGGCGCCGCGAAGGGCTTGGCCACGTCGTTGGGCGAGAGAATCTCCATGAACTCTGGTATTTCCGGTTGTGCGCTGCGTTCTTTCAGCAGGCTCTTGCGCGCAGATCAAGCAGGCTTTGTGCTATCGACACGGCCGAGGGGCCGTCGACGGCCGTCGCGTCTGCGCCGATCATGAGCGCTTTCTCAGGATTGCGAACGAAGTAGTCGCCCCCAACCAGAATCCCCAACCCATCGTTCCGTGTCGCCTTGCGAAGCCGCCGAATGAGGGTCGAGAGGGCCTCGACACCCGTTTCGCAGCTCAAGGACAGGCCGACGACGGCAAACGATTCGCGCCGTGCCAGCGCCACCGCATCGACCTGCGGACTCGCCGCGAGGGACACGACGTCCCATCCGGCGCTGCGGAAGAACTTCTCCACCATCGACAAGCCGAAAGGGTGTCGCTCGCCGGGCGCCGGAACGAGCAGGATCCGACGCGTGCCGTGCGGCTTCTTGTGATCGGGCTCCAGACCGCGCGGCGTCAGTTCCCGCAACACTTGCTGCAGGCGCGACAACCCGACTGTCACGTCCATGAAGTCGGCCAGGTCGGCCTCCCACATGTCGCCCAGCTGGCGGGCAGCGGGAGCAAGCAGGCCCAGGAACAGCCGGTCTACCGACACGCCGTCGCTGCGCAGCGCATCGATGGCGGCGAAGGCCTTCGCCGGGTCCGAACCCAGAACCGTGTCGACGAAGGCGTCGAGCTGAGGCAGCGGCTCTCGCGGATCGCTGGTATCGGCCATGGCGGGAGACTGTTTGTGGGCCAGCATCAGGCGCGGAATGATCTCGCCCTCGATGACGCTCGCCAGCCTGTCCTTCAGCGCTTCCGCGATTTCGTTGCGGGCGCCGTGGCCGAGGCTCGCACCCCGAGGACCGGAAGCCGTGTCGATGGACTGCCAATCGGCAGATCCGTCGTCTCGCCTGGCATTGTCCATGGGGCCCTCCCGCCCGATGGGGTGAAACTCTTTCCGCCTGATCGATTACACAGGAGAACCCACCGCCTTCGATCTGAACTGGCGCAGAACATAGGGTACCGAAGGCCCTATGAACAGCGCCGCCTTGAACGGAAGCAAAGCGTATCCTCAGAAGAATGTAAATCAGTCTGGACGTCAAGCTAGATTGACAGTCTGTCTGGACGGGTCGTAGAGTCCTCGACATGGACGGGCCAGCAAGGCCGGTCGTGGTGGGGCGGCGCGATGGTCAAGGGTGAGCACGCCAAGGGTAACGAAACCCGGACGCCGGCTCTCTACACGGCCGAGGAGCGGCTCCGGCGCGACCGTTCCCCGTGGACGATGGTCCAGGGAATCCTCGCTCCGATCCAGTTCGTCGTATTCCTGATCAGCCTGGGTCTCGTGCTGAGGTGGCTCGCCACCGGCGATGGCTACCTGATCGCCACCGTCTCGGTCGTGATCAAGACCGTCGTGCTCTACACGATCATGATCACCGGGGCGATCTGGGAAAAGGACGTCTTCGGCCAGTATCTCTTTGCCGGCCCCTTCTTCTGGGAAGACGTGGTCAGCATGCTCGTGCTGGCCCTCCACACCGTCTATCTCGGCGCGGTCGCGTGGAACTGGCTGGATCCGCGCGGCCAGATGCTGCTCGCCCTTGCCGCCTACGCGACCTACGTCGTCAACGCCGCGCAGTTCGTCCTGAAGCTGCGTGCAGCGCGGCTGTCGGTGGCGCGCGAGAGCGTACCGTCCGGCGTGGAGATGGCCCGATGAACGCGCCCGTCCCGCGTATCGAAGCCACCGACGGCTGCACGACGGCCCCCGTCCTGCGCGAGCGCGGCCAGCGCGAGGTGTTCTGCGGCCTGACGGGAATCGTCTGGCTGCATCGCAAGATCCAGGACGCCTTTTTCCTGGTCGTCGGCTCGCGGACCTGCGCCCACCTGATCCAGTCCGCCGCCGGCGTCATGATCTTCGCCGAGCCGCGATTCGGCACCGCCATCATCGACGAGCGCGATCTGGCCGGCCTGGCCGATATCGACGACGAGCTCGACCGCGTGGTGGGCCGGCTGCTCGATCGGCGTCCCGACATCCGCCTGCTCTTCCTCGTAGGCTCCTGCCCGTCCGAGGTCATCAAGCTCGATCTCGGGCGCGCGGCCGCGCGCCTGTCCGCCCGCGTGGCCCCGCGCGTGCGCGTTCTGAGCTATTCCGGCAGCGGCATCGAAACCACCTTCACCCAGGGCGAAGATGCCTGCCTCGCCGCACTGGTCCCGGCTTTGCCCGCCGAACCCGCCGGCGCCGCCGATTCGCTTCTCGTCGTGGGCGCGCTCGCCGACGTGGTCGAGGACCAGTTCGCGCGTCTGTTCGCCGAGCTCGGCATCGCGCCGGTGCGCTTCCTGCCGCCGCGCCGCTCGGGGGATCTGCCTCCGGTCGGCCCCGGCACGCGCTACCTGCTGGCGCAACCTTTCCTGAGCGACACGGCCCGCGCGCTCGAGGAGCGCGGCGCCACGCGGCTCGACGCCCCCTTCCCGCTGGGCGCCGAGGGCACGACCCTTTGGCTCGAGGCCGCAGCTCGCGCCTGGTCCGTTCCCGCGGATCGCTTCGAGGCCGTCACCGCCCCGGGCCGCCGTCGCGCCGAGGTGGCAATGGCGCGCCAGCGCGAGAAGCTCGCCGGAAAATCCGTGTTCTTCTTCCCCGATTCGCAGCTCGAAATTCCGCTGGCGCGGGTGCTCGCGCGCGAGCTCGGCGCCTCGCTCGTCGAGGTCGGCACGCCCTACCTGCACCGCCAGCACCTCGCCCGCGAGCTCGCTCTGCTCCCGGCCGGAACGATGCTCAGCGAAGGCCAGGACGTCGACCGGCAGCTCGACCGCTGCCGCGACGCCCGGCCCGACCTCGTCGTCTGCGGCCTGGGCCTCGCCAACCCGCTCGAATCGGAAGGCATGACCACCAAGTGGTCGATCGAGCTGCTGTTCACGCCGATCCAGGGCTACGACCAGGCCGGCGATCTCGCCGAGCTGTTCGCCCGACCGCTGGTGCGTCGCACCAGGCTGGAGGTCTGACCATGCAACTCACGGTCTGGACCTATGAGGGACCGCCCCATGTGGGCGCCATGCGGGTCGCCACCGCGATGGAAGGCATGCACTACGTCCTGCATGCCCCGCAGGGCGATACCTACGCGGACCTGCTGTTCACGATGATCGAGCGGCGCTCCAAGCGTCCGCCCGTCACCTACACCACCTTCCAGGCGCGCGACCTCGGCGGCGATACCGCCGAGCTCTTCAAGAATGCCGCGCGCGACGCCTACGAGAGGTTCCGGCCGGCGGCGATGATCGTCGGCGCGTCCTGCACGGCCGAGCTGATCCAGGATGATCCGGGCGGTCTCGCCAAGGCGCTCGACCTGCCGGTCCCGGTCATCCCGCTCGAGCTGCCCTCGTATCAGAAGAAAGAGAACTGGGGCGCCGCCGAAACCTTCTACCGGATCGTCCGCACGCTGGCCGGCCCCCATGCGCCTGCGCCCGGCACGGCGCGGCCGGCGCGCGAGCCCGGTCGCCGGCCGCGCTGCAACATCCTCGGCCCGACCGCGCTCGGCTTCCGCCACCGCGACGACATCCGCGAGATCACCGGACTGCTCGCGCGGCTGGGCATCGACGTCTCCGTCGTCGCCCCCATGGGCGGCGCTCCCGCCGACATAGCCCGGCTCGGCTAGGCCGATTTCAACGTCGTGCTCTATCCAGAGACTGGCCTCCCCGCCGGGCTCTGGCTGGAGAAGGCGTTCGGCCAGCCCTGCGTGAAGACGGTGCCCATCGGCGTCGGCGCGACCTGCGACTTCGTCGCCGAGGTGGCCCGCGTCGCCGGCGTGGACGCCTCCGTGGTGCTCGACGATCCCGGCTCGCGCCTGCCCTGGTATTCGCGCTCGGTCGACTCGACCTACCTCACCGGCAAGCGCGTGTTCATCTTCGGCGATGCCACGCACGCCATCGCGGCGGCGCGGGTGGCCTCGAAGGAGCTCGGCTTCGCCGTCGTGGGCCTGGGCACCTACAGCCGCGAGTTTGCCCGCGACATCCGCGAGGCCGCGGCCCTGTACGGCGTGGAAGCGCTGGTTACGGACGACTACCTCGAGGTCGAGGAGAAGGTCGCCGCGCTGCAGCCCGAACTGGTCCTCGGCACGCAGATGGAGCGCCACATCGCCAAGCGGCTGGGCGTTCCCTGCGCGGTGATCTCCGCGCCCGTGCACGTGCAGGACTTCCCCGCACGCTATTCGCCGCAGATGGGCTTCGAGGGCGCCAACGTCCTGTTCGACACCTGGGTCCATCCCCTGATGATGGGTCTCGAGGAGCATCTCCTGGCGATGTTCCGCGACGACCACGAGTTCCATGACGAGGCTGCGCCGTCCCACCTGGGTCACGCGACCCGTGCCGCCGCCCCGGCCGTTCCGCAGACACTTGCGGCGGGAGCAACCCCAACTCCGTCCCCTGCTCCCGCCGCCTCTCTCATCATCGAGCAGCCGGCCGCCGCGAGCGGCCCGGTCCAGCCCGGCTGGGCCGTGGATGCCGAAAAGGAGCTGAAGAAGATCCCGTTCTTCGTGCGCGGCAAGGCACGCACGAACACCGAGCGCTTCGCCCGCGAACGCGGCGTGGCGGTCATCACCGTCGAGACCCTTTACGATGCCAAGGCCTATTTCGGGCGTTGATCAGGTTCCCCTGCGCGTCGTCATCGTGACGATGGACACGCATCTTGCGGGCACCGTCCTGCGGGCGGAGCGCGTGCTGCGCCGCGAGGTCCCGGGCCTGACGATCGCGCTGCACGCCGCGTCGGAGTGGGGCGCCGACGGCGCGGGCCTCGACCGTTGCGTCGCCGACATCGAGCGCGCCGACATCGTGCTCGCCGCCATGCTCTTCCTCGAGGACCACTTCCAGCCGGTTCTGCCCGCGCTTCAGGCCCGGCGCGACCGCTGCGATGCGATGGTCTGCATCCTCAGCGCCGGCGAGGTCACGCGCCTCACCCGCATGGGCGGCTTCACCACGGACGGCCGCCAGGGCGGCGCGATGGGCCTCCTGCGCAAGCTGCGCGGCAAGAAGGAGCCGGGCAAGCCGGCCGGCGAATCGCAGATGAAGATGCTGCGCCGCCTGCCCAAGATCCTGCGCTTCATCCCCGGCGCGGCGCAGGACGCGCGGGCCTGGTTCCTCTCGCTGCAATACTGGCTGGCCGGAACCGACGACAACGTCGCCAACCTCGTGCGCATGCTGGTCGAGCGTTACGCGGACGGCCCGCGCAAGGCGCTGCGCGGCGCGGTGCATGCCGCCCCGCCCGTCGAATATCCGGAGGTTGGCGTCTACCACCCGCGCATGAAGGAGCGGATGGCCGCCGATGCAGCGCGCATTCCGTCCGCCGGTTCGCGCGGCACGGTCGGCCTGCTCATCCTGCGCTCCTACATCCTCGCCGGAAACGCCGCACACTATGACGGCGTGATCGCCTCGCTGGAGGCGCGCGGGCTTTCCGTCGTGCCGGCCTATGCCAGCGGCCTCGACGCCCGGCCCGCCATCGAGCGCTTCTTCATGAAGGACGGCCGCCCGACGGTGGACGCCCTCGTCTCGCTGACCGGCTTCTCGCTGGTGGGCGGGCCTGCCTACAACGATGCCGCCGCCGCCGAGGAGATCCTCGCGAAGCTCGACGTCCCCTATCTCGCGGCCCACCCGGCCGAGTTGCAGACGCTGGAGCAGTGGGGCGCCTCGGAGCGCGGGCTTCTCCCGGTCGAGGCGACCATCATGGTCGCGATTCCCGAGCTCGACGGCGCGGCCGGCCTCACCGTATTCGGCGGCCGCTCCGACAAGGCCGGCGTCGCCTGCACGGGCTGCGACCGCAACTGCACCTTCCCCGCCGGCATCGACGACCGCAACATGCAGGCTTGCCCGGAGCGGGCGGAGACGTTGGCCGCCCGCGTCGACAAGCTCGTGACGCTGCGCCGCACGAAGCGCGCCGAGCGCAAGCTCGCCATGGTGCTCTTCAACTTCCCGCCGAACGCCGGCAACACCGGCACCGCCGCCTTCCTCTCGGTGTTCGAATCCCTTCACCGCACCCTCTCGGCGCTGGCGCGCGACGGCTATACGGTCGAGGTGCCCGCCACGGTCGACGAGCTGCGCAAGCGCATCATCGACGGCAACCGCGAGCGCATGGGCGCACATGCCAACGTGCATGTGCGCATCCCCGCCGCCGACCACATCCGGCGCGAGCGCTTCCTGCGCGAGATCGAGGGGCAGTGGGGCCCCGCCCCCGGCCGTCAGCAGTCGGACGGCGCCTCGATCTTCGTGCTTGGCGCGCAGTTCGGAAACGTCTTCGTCGGTGTGCAGCCAGCCTTCGGCTACGAGGGCGACCCGATGCGCCTGCTCTTCGAGAAGAGCTTCGCGCCCACGCACGCCTTCTCCGCCTTCTATCGCTGGATCCGCGAGGACTTCGGCGCCAACGCCGTCCTCCACTTCGGCACGCATGGCGCGCTGGAGTTCATGCCGGGCAAGCAGGTCGGCCTGTCGGCGCGCGACTGGCCGGAGCGGCTCATCGGCGACCTGCCGAACATCTATCTCTACGCTGCGAACAACCCCTCCGAGGGCGCGATCGCGAAGCGCCGGGCGGCTGCGACGCTGGTGAGCTACCTCACCCCGCCGGTCGCGCAGGCCGGGCTCTACCGCGGTCTGCTCGACCTCAAGGCCTCGATCGACCGCTGGCGGCACACCGATCCCGTGTCGACGGACGAACTCGCCCGGCTCGCCGACCTCATCCAGGCCCAGGCCGCCGCCGTCGACCTGGCGCCTGCCGAGCCCGCGTGGGGCGCGTCCGCCGCGGAGCGCGTCGCCGCCCTGACCACCGCCGTGCTCGAACTCGAATACGCGCTCATCCCGCACGGCCTGCACGTGGTCGGACAGGCCGCATCGCCGGTCGAGCGGGTCGACATGCTGCTGGCGATGGCGGAAGCCTCGCACGGCGTGCGGCCGGAGCGCGCCGCCATCGAATCCCTGGTCGCGGGCGACGCGCCGGCAACGGCCGTCGCGAAATCGGGCCTGCCGCAGAATGACTCGGCGCTGGACGTGTTCCGCGAACTCGCCAAGACGGACGCGTTGCTGGCGCGCGACCACGAGGTTCCCGCGATCCTGCGCGCGCTCGACGCCCGCTTCATCCGCCCGGCGCCCGGCGGCGACGTCGTGCGGACGCCTTCGGTTCTGCCTACCGGGCGCAACCTGCACGGGTTCGACCCGTTCCGCATCCCCAGCGCCTTCGCCCTCGTGAGCGGCGCGCGGCAGGCCGAGCGGCTGATCGAACGCCACATGGCCGACGGCTGCGCCTTCCCCGAGAGCATCGCCGTGGTGCTGTGGGGCACCGACAACATGAAGACCGAGGGCGGGCCGATCGCCCAGGCCCTCGCCCTGGTGGGCGCCCGCCCGCGCTTCGACGGCTACGGCCGCCTCGCCGGCGCCGAGCTGGTGCCGCTCGGCGAACTCGGCCGCCCGCGGGTCGACGTGGTCGTCACGCTCTCCGGCATTTTCCGCGACCTGCTGCCGCTGCAGATCAAGCTGCTGGCAGAGGCATGCTGGCTCGCCGCGAGCGCAGACGAGCCTGTCCAGGAAAACTTCGTCCGCAAGCACGCGCTGGCCTACCAGGCCGAGCACGGCTGCGACCTCGAGACGGCTGCGCTGCGCGTGTTCGGCAACGCCGACGGCGCATACGGCTCCAACGTCAACCACCTCGTCGAGAACGGCGGTTGGGACGACGAGGACGAGCTGGCCGAGACCTACACGCGTCGCAAGAGCTTCGCCTTCGGCCGCGCCGGTACGCCGAGCTGCCAGGCCGGCCTGCTCAAGAGCGTGCTGGCCGACGTCGACCTCGCCTACCAGAACCTCGACTCGGTAGAACTCGGCGTCACCTCGATCGACCAGTATTTCGACACGCTGGGCGGCATCAGCCGCGCGGTTCGCCGCGCCAAGGGCGACGCCGCGCCGGTCTATATCGGGGACCAGACGCGCGGCGAGGGCGTGGTGCGCACGCTCGGCGAGCAGGTCGCTCTCGAGACCCGCACGCGCATGCTCAACCCGAAGTGGTACGAGGGCATGCTCAGCCACGGCTACGAGGGCGTGCGCCAGATCGAGGAGCACGTGCGCTACACCATGGGCTGGTCCGCGACGACCGGCGAGGTGCAGCCCTGGGTCTACCAGCAGCTCACGCAGACCTATGTGCTCGACGCCGAGATGCGCGAGCGCCTCGCAGCCCTCAATCCGACGGCGTCCGCCAAGGTCGCGAACCGTCTGATCGAGGCGCACCAGCGCGGCTACTGGAAACCCGACGCTTCGATGCTCGATGCGCTGACGCGCGCCGGCGAGGAGCTCGAAGATCGTCTCGAAGGCATCACCGCGGAGGCAGCAGCATGAATATCCCGATCCGGGCGGGCGTCCCCCGTCGCCCAGAGGGCAGCATGCAGGTGGAGATGGACCCCACCTTGAAGATCGACACCGCCAAGGTGTTCGCCGTCTATGGCAAGGGAGGCATCGGCAAGAGCACGACCTCCTCCAATCTGTCTGTCGCCTTCGCCAAACTCGGCAAGCGCGTCCTGCAGATCGGTTGCGACCCGAAGCACGACTCCACCTTCACCCTCACGAAGCGCCTCGCGCCGACGGTGATCGACGCGCTCGAAAGCGTCGGCTTCCACTCCGAGGAGCTGCGCCCCGAGGACTTCGTCGTTGAGGGCTATGCCGGCGTCATGTGCGTGGAGGCGGGCGGCCCGCCGGCCGGCACGGGATGCGGCGGCTACGTGGTGGGCCAGACGGTGAAGCTGCTCAAGGAGCATCACCTGCTCGAGGACACCGACGTGGTGATCTTCGACGTGCTGGGCGACGTCGTGTGCGGCGGCTTCGCCGCCCCGCTGCAGCACGCCGACCGCGGCCTGATCGTCACGGCCAACGATTTCGACTCGATCTTCGCCATGAACCGCATCGTCGCGGCCATCCACGCGAAGTCGAAGAACTACAACGTGCGCATTGGCGGCGTGATCGCCAACCGCAGCGTGGGCACGGACCAGATCGACCGCTTCAACGCCGCCGTCGGGCTGAAGCGGCTCGCCCACTTCGGCGACCTCGACGCCGTGCGCCGCAGCCGGCTCAAGAAGGCGACGCTGTTCGAGATGGACGACACGCCCGAGCTCGCCGCCGTCAAGGCCGAGTACATGCAGCTCGCCGAGAACCTGTGGAACGGCATCGACGAGTGCGAGGCCAAGCCCATGAAGGACCGCGAGCTGTTCGAATTCCTGGGCTTCGACTGAGGACGATAGCGCCATGCCGACCGCCACCTACACCGAGCGCAAGGGCCAGCTCGAAACCTACTTCGACCGCACCGCGGTCGACGCCTGGGCGCGGCTGACCTCCGATGCCCCCGTCGGGCGCATCCGCGCCACGGTGCGGGCCGGGCGCGACCGCATGCGCGCCACCCTGCTCGACTGGCTGCCCGCCGACCTCTCCGGCCGTCGCGTCCTCGACGCCGGCTGCGGCACCGGGGCGCTCGCCGTGCAGGCGGCGCTGCGCGGGGCGGAGGTCGTCGCCATCGACATCTCGCCGACGCTCGTGAAGCTCGCCAGCGAGCGGCTCCCGGGCGACCTCGGGGTCGGTTCGATCAGGTTCCTCGTCGGCGACATGCTGGACCGCAACCTCGGCCGCTTCGATCACGTGGTGGCGATGGACTCGCTCATCCACTACCGCGCAGCGGACGTGACCCGCGTGCTGGCGGGTCTGGCCGGTCGCACCGACCACTCGATCGTGTTCACCTTCGCGCCGCGCACGCCGGCACTCAGCCTCATGCATGCCGTCGGGAAGTTCTTCCCGCGCAGCGACCGCGCCCCGGCCATCGAGCCGGTTTCGGAGGCCGACCTCGTGGCGCTCGTCGGCCGCGAGAACGGCCTCGAGGCATGGCGCCCGGGCCGCTCGCTGCGGATTTCCAGCGGCTTCTACACCTCGCAGGCCCTGGAGCTCTCGCGCCTATGAACCCGTTCGGCCGCGACATCGTGAAGGCGTGGGGTCGGCTGGGACCGCAGTTCCTGCCGTTCGCCGACGCCGCCACGCCCGAGCTGCCGCTCGGCCGGCTGCTGCGCCTGTCGCTGTTCCAGATCGCCGTCGGCATGGCGACCGTGCTGCTCACGGGCACGCTGAACCGCGTGATGATCGTCGAGCTGTCCGTGCCGGCCTGGCTCGTCGGACTGATGGTCTCGCTGCCTCTGCTCTTCGCGCCGTTCCGCGCCCTGGTCGGCCACCGGTCCGACACCCACCGCTCGGCCTTCGGCTGGCGCCGCGTTCCCTACATCTGGTACGGGACAGCGTCGATGTTCGGCGGCCTCGCCATCATGCCGTTCGCGCTGCTCGTTCTGACGGACGCGCCCGACGCCCCGGCCTGGGTGGGGCCTACCGCCGCCGCGGCCGCGTTCTTCTTTGTCGGCGTCGGGATCCACACGACGCAGACCGCCGGACTTGCGCTCGCCTCCGATCTCGCTCCCGCCCATGCGCGGCCGCGCGTCGTCGCGCTGCTCTACTCCGCCCTGCTGGTCGGCATGTTCGTCTCGGCCATCGTGTTCGGCCTGCTGCTGTCGGACTTCAGCGCCGTGCGCCTCATCCAGGTGATCCAGGGCGCGGCGGCGGCGAGCGCGGTGCTCAACTTCATCGCCACCTGGAAGCAGGAGGCGCGACGCACGCGCAGCCCGCTGGAGAAGCGCGAGCTCGAGCGTCCCTTCGCCGAATCCTGGGCCGCCTTCCGGCAGGATCCGCGTGCCACGCGCCTTCTCGTCACGGTGGCGCTCGGCACGCTCGGCTTCAGCATGCAGGACATCATCCTCGAGCCTTACGGCGGCCAGATCCTCGGCCTGTCCGTCGGCGCGACGACGCTGCTCACGGCCCTGATGACCGGAGGCACGCTGTTCGGCCTCGCGGTGGCGGCCCGCGCGCTCGCCGGCGGCTTCGATCCCCACCGCCTCGCCGGCACCGGCATCATGATCGGCATCTTCGGGTTCTCGCTCGTCATCTTCGCTTCTCCCTTCGACTCCGCGGGACTGTTCCGCGCGGGCACCGCGCTTGTCGGTCTGGGCGGCGGGCTCTTCGCCGTCTCCGTGCTCGTGGCCGCGATGGATCTCGCGGCGAAGTCGGACAGCGGCATCGCGCTCGGCGCCTGGGGCGCCGTCCAGGCGACCTCGGCCGGTGTCGGCCTGTTCCTCGGCGGCGCCCTGCGCGACGTCCTGCAGCGGCTGGCGGCGGACGGGTCGCTCGGCGAGACCCTGTCGACCCCCATCACCGGCTATTCGGTCGTCTATCACCTCGAAATCCTGGTCCTTTTCGCGTCGCTGGTCGCGCTGGGACCCTTGGTGCGGCGCCACCGCGACCTCACCACCAGACACGCACCGGCATTCGGCCTGGCCCAGTTGCCGGGTTGATCGACCTCGGGAGAACGAACATGCAGACAGGCGCAATCACCCAGTACATCGACGTCGCCCAGGTCGTCCTGTACGCCTTCTGGGTCTTCTTCGCGGGGCTCATCTTCTACATCCGCCAGGAAGACCGGCGGGAGGGCTACCCGCTGGAGAACGACCAGACGGGCGAGCTCGGGCCGAAGGGCTTCCCCTTCATCCCCGATCCCAAGACCTTCATCCTCGCGCACGGACACGGCACCGTCTCGGTGCCCAATTCCATCCGCGACCGCCGGCCGATCGCCGCGCAGAAGATCGCGCCCTTCGCCGGCGCGCCGCTGGAGCCCACCGGCAATCCGCTGGCCGACGGCGTCGGCCCGGCCGCCTGGGCCGAGCGGTCCGACAGGCCGGACGTCACCATGCACGGCGACGCCAAGATCGTCCCGATGCGCGCCGCACTCGCCTTCCACATCGCCGAGGAGGATCCCGATCCGCGCGGCTTCGAGGTCGTGGGCTGCGACAAGCAGATCGGCGGCACGTTATCGGACGTGTGGGTCGACCAGTCGGAACAGATGGCCCGCTACTTCGAGGTGACCACCGGCGGCGGCCGCAAGGTGCTTCTGCCCGTCACCTTCACGCTCGTCGACGGCAAGCGTGGCATCATCTACGTCCACGCGCTGCGCGCCAGCCAGTTCGAGGGCGTGCCGGTGACGAAGCATCCCGAGCAGGTCACCATGCTCGAGGAAGACAAGATCTGCGGCTATTACGGCGGCGGCACGCTCTATGCCACGCCCCAGCGTTCGGAGCCGCTGCTGTGAGCCACGACCACGACGATTTCGCCGTCGAACCGCTGCCGGGCCTTCCGGCGATCCCGCCGCAGGGCGAGACCATCCTGTGGCAGGGCCGGCCCGAGCGCGGCGCCGTCGGGCGCCACGTGTTCCACCTGCGCATGATCGCGGTCTACTTCGCGATCCTGGCCGCCTGGCGCGTCGTTACGGTGATCGCCGACGGCGCGCCGCTCGCCGATGCGGCGATAACGGTCGCCATCCTCGCCGTGCTCGCCGTTGCGGCGACGGGGCTGTTCGCCCTGATCGCCCGCGCCATCGCCCGTACGACGGTCTACACCATCACCACGAAGCGCGTGGTGATGCGCATCGGCGTCGCCCTGCCCGTCACCCTCAACCTGCCCTTCTCCCGCATCGACGGCGCAGCGCTCGTCCGCCACGGCGACGACAGCGGCAGCATCGCCTTGACGCTCGCGCCGGGCGAGCGGATCGCCTACGCTGTGCTGTGGCCGCATGTGCGGCCGTGGCAGATGCGCCAGCCCTCGCCGATGCTGCGCTGCATTCCCGATGCGGAGAAAGTTGCCGGCATCCTGGCCCAGGCCTACGCGGCCGCGCAGCCCGCGCGTGTCGCCCGGTCCGGCGCCGTCGAACAGGCCGGCGCCAGCCGGCCGTCCCTGTCGCCTGCAGCAGGCTGAGGAGAGATCCATGGCCACGACGTCGACCTCGCGCCTTCCCGCCTCCAACGCCTTCCCGCGGCTGCCGCTCTACTCGGCGTTCGCGCTCGTGATGTTTTCCATCGCGGCGGTGGTGTTCGGCCTGAAGACCGAGATCGGCACCCTGCGCAACCCCACCACGGCGCCCGAATCCATCCGCGACCTCAGCTTCGCCGAGCTCGCGGGAGACCGGATCTCCGTGCGCGACGCCCGCAGCGGCGTCGAACTGGCCCTCATCGGGCCCAACGAAGACGGCTTCATTCGCGGCTTCCTGCGCGGCTTCGGCCGCGAGAGGAAGATGCGCGACGTGGCGCCGGACCACGCCTACCGCCTGATCCTGTGGAACGACGGGAGCCTCACGCTCTCCGACACCGCCACCGGTCAGCGCGTCCTGCTGAACGCCTTCGGCCCCACCAATGCCGGGGCGCTGGCCCGTTTCCTGGAGAAGAGGAGCGCAACCCCATGATCTGGTCTCTGCTTTCGAGCCGCCAGAAGGAGGACGTGCCCTGCACCATCGAAGTCGAGAACACCTTCGAAAGCCTGCATGCTCATGTCAGGCTCGAGGGCGGGGTGATCATCCACCCCGGCGACGAGGTGCTCGTGCACGGCGAGCAAGTCGAGGTTCCCTACGGTGAGAAGCGGGTGTTCAACCGCATGGCCACCATCAACCGAGCCGGCTGGCTCGAACGCCTGTGGACACGCGCCACCGGCGACATCGAGTTCATGGAACTGTGTGAATTCAGCTTCTCGGAAAGGCCCCGGCTATGAACGCGCATGCCCCCGTCCACACGCCCGAGTCCGAGATCAACGAGACGACGCGGATCGCGCAGACCGACACGCTGCTGACGCCGCGCTTCTACACGACGGACTTCGACGCCCTCGACAAGATCGACGTGACGCCGGTGCGCGCCGAGTGGGACGTCCTCATCGACGAGATGAAGGCCGATCCCAACCGCGGCCACTTCCGCCGCAACGCCGAGTGGAACCACATCGACCTGAACGACCTGCCCGAGGATCTGCGCAAGGAGTTCGTCGACTTTCTCGTCAGCTCCCTCACCGCCGAGTTCTCGGGCTGCGTGCTCTACAAGGAAATGAAGCGCCGCGGCTCCAACAAGGAGATCTGCGAGCTGTTCTCGTACATGAGCCGTGACGAGGCCCGGCATGCCGGCTTCATCAACGACGCGCTGCGCGAGTTCGACATCGCCGTGAACCTCGGCTTCCTGACTAAGGCGAAGAAGTACACCTACTTCCAGCCCAAGTTCATCTTCTACGCCACCTATCTGTCTGAGAAGATCGGCTACGCGCGCTACATCACCATCTTCCGGCACCTGCAGCGCAACCCGAACCGCCGCTTCCACCCGATCTTCAAGTGGTTCGAGCAGTGGTGCAACGACGAGTTCCGCCACGGCGAGGCTTTCTCCCTGCTCATGCGCGCCAACCCGCATATGATCACCGGGCTGAACAAGCTGTGGGTGAAGTTCTTCCTGCTCGCCGTGTTCTCCACGATGTACGTGCGCGACCACGCGCGGCCGGCCTTCCACAAGGCGCTCGACATCGAAGTCGACGACTACGACTTCAAGGTTTTCCGCCTCACCTCGGAAATCTCCAAGCAGGTCTTCCCGCTCACGCTGAACCTGGATGATCCGCGGTTCCTGGCGGGGCTGAAGAAGCTGCAGAAGATCAACGTGGCAATGAACGACCTCGAGGGCCAGACCGGCCTCGGCGCGAAAGTCCGGAAGGGCGTTCTGGTTGCGCGGGCTGCGCTGGCGTTCGGGCGGCTGTACCTCCTGCCGTCGACGCCGAACACCCTGCCCAAGCTGAGCCGCCTCGAGCCGGTCTGGTGAAGGCATGGCAGCGTGGTGGCAATCCACGGGCGCGGCGGCAGGCTTCGCCCTTTTCGTGTGGTGGTTTTCGACGGGCCTGATTCTCATGCTCGTCAGAACGCCGCGCGCGGCGCATCCTGCCGCAATGGTCGCCTTCACGGCCCTGGCGGGGCTGTGCGCATGGGGGCTTGCCGCCACCCGTCATGACGCCTCCGCGATCGGCGCCTTCGCCGGCTTCACCTATGCCATCGTGATCTGGGGCTGGCTGGAGACGGCGTTCCTCTTTGGCTTCGTCACCGGCCCGCGCCGGATCCCCCTGCACGCGTCCGAGCGCCGCGGCGACCGGTTCGTCCAGGCCTGGAACACGCTGGCCTATCACGAACTGTCCATCCTCGCCGTCGGGATCGCGATCGTCGTATCGACCTACGGCGCTCCGAACCAGGCCGGCACCTGGACCTTCCTCGTGCTGTGGTCGATGCGCATCAGCGCCAAGCTCAACCTGTTCTTCGGCGCGCCCAACGTGTCGGCCGACCTGCTGCCGAAGCACCTCGACTACCTGGGCTCCTATTTCGCGCGCCGGCGCGTCGGCGTGTTCTTCCCGATCTCGGTCACCGCCGCGAGCCTGTTCTTCGGGATCGCGCTGCACGCCGCCGCCACGGCCGGCGACGCCTACGGCACGGTCACCTGGACTCTGGTCGCCACCCTGCTCGGCCTCGCCATCATCGAGCACTGGTTCCTCGTGCTTCCCCTGCCTGACGCCGCCCTGTGGCGCTGGGCGCTCAAGTCCCCCGAGGCGACGCGCATCGCCCAAAACATCGCGCAGGACATCGCGCCCTTCGAGCCGGTCGGAGCCGAGACCATGCGGCCCGTTCCCGTTCGCACACCATCACTGACGCAGAGGTTGCCATGAACTACGAAGACTTCTTCAAGGCAAAGATCGACGAGCTCCACAAGGAAGGCCGCTACCGGGTCTTCGCCGAGCTCGAACGTCAGGCCGGCAACTTCCCCCGCGCGACCCGCTACACTGAGGCCGGCACGGGCGAGGTCACCGTATGGTGCTCGAACGACTATCTCGGCATGGGGCAGCATCCCGATGTGATC
>JAIYAB010000186.1 GCA_027489275.1 Hyphomicrobiales bacterium | reverse complement strand
CTGAGGAGACGACACAATGGCCATGGACGCCCGCGACATAGAG
Organism: Hyphomicrobiales bacterium; assembly: GCA_027489275.1. Classification (GTDB taxonomy): domain Bacteria; phylum Pseudomonadota; class Alphaproteobacteria; order Rhizobiales; family Beijerinckiaceae; genus Alsobacter. The sequence goes on along the minus strand of JAIYAB010000186.1, from coordinate 9,215 downwards.
CGCCTCATCAAGGAGGCCCTGCCGGACGCCCGGGTCGAGATCCGCGACCTCGCTGGCGACGGCGACCACTACGCGGCCACGGTGATCTCCACCGCCTTCAAGGGCAAGACGCGGGTTCAGCAGCACCAGATGGTCTATGCGGCGCTGAAGGGCAACATGGGCGGCGTGCTGCACGCCCTTGCGCTGACGACCGGCTCGCCCGACAATTGAGACATCAACCCGCACCGGCGCGTCTTTGACCGCGCACGAGCAAGGACCACGACGATGAGCGTTCAGGACAAGATCAAGGCGGAAGTCACCGGCACCGATGTCGTGCTCTTCATGAAGGGCACGCCGCAGTTCCCGATGTGCGGGTTCTCCGGGCAGGTCGTGCAGATCCTCGATTATCTCGGCGTGCCCTACAAGGGCGTCAACGTGCTTGAGGACGAGGCCATCCGCCAGGGCATCAAGGACTACGCCAACTGGCCGACGATCCCGCAGCTCTACGTGAAGGGCGAGTTCATCGGCGGGTGCGACATCGTCCGCGAGATGTTCCAGTCCGGCGAGTTGCAGCAGCACATGACCGACAACGGCGTGCCGGTGAAGGCGCCCGCCAAGGCGTGATCATGGAGAAGCGCTGGAGGACCCTCGCCGAGCGGCGCGAGGCCTTCCGCGAGGCCTTCGCGACGGCTGTGGCTACACTTGTCTGCGACCTCGAGGATTACGCCCGTCGCCATGGCGGGCGTTTCATTCTGTTCGGGTCTGCCGTGAACGGGCACACGCACGACCGGAGCGACGTCGATCTGATTGTCGACTTTCCGCCCGAAACGGTGTCCGGGGCATGCCGGTTTGCAGAGCGCGCCTGCGATGACCGCGGTCTGGTCCCCGACGTTCGACCTGTCGGCTGGACGTCGGACCCTCTGATGCACCGGGCGTTAAGCACAGGGCGGATCGTATCATGACCTCCGCGCGCTGGGACGACGTCGACGACGACATCGCCTCGGCGAAGCTGCATTTCCGGGAGGCCGTGAAGGCCTTCAGGTCGGGAAAGCCGTCGGATCAAGCCGACTATTGGAACGTGATGGCGTTCCAGCACGCCATGTATGCAGGCTACACGTCGTTCGAAGCTGCGCTCGAGCGAATTTTCGGCATGATCGAAGAGGATCTGCCGACGGGCCGGGACTGGCACCGGAAGCTTCTGGAGCGGGCGGCCGAGGAACGCGTCGGCGATCGGCCGGCGCTCATCGGCCGGACCCTCTTCGAGGCTGCCGATGAGCTTCTGCGGTTTCGGCATGTCGCTTTGCACAGCTACGACAGGTTCAAGCCTGCTCGCGCCGAACCCGCGATCATCGCAGCGGAACAATTTCTGGCGGAGATCGACGACGCGGTGTCACGGGTCCGGCAGGCGCTGGACCCGGACTGATCACCGCCCCAGCGCGGCCCGCACCATCTTCAGCGCGTCCTCGCTCGCCCACTCGGCCGGGCCGGCCAGCGTGGCAAGCTCGCAGCCGCGCGGGTCGATGATCAGCGTCGTCGGCATGCCGAAGGCCTTCCCGACGGACTTCAACTCCTGGAACACCCTGGCGGACGGGTCGGCGTAGTAGGCGAGCGTCCCGATGCCGTTCTCGACCAGCCAGGCGCGCGGCTTGTCGAGATTGCGGGGGTCGATGTTGATCGCCACGACCTCGAAATCAGCCCCGCCCAGCGTCTTCTGCAGCGTGTCCAGCGCCGGCATCTCCTTGCGGCAGGGCACGCACCACGTCGCCCACAGGTTGAGGAGAACCGTGCGGCCGCGAAAGTCGGCGAGCGTCGTGGCCTTGCCGTCAGGCCCCGCGAAGCTCAGGTTCGGCAACGCCTTCGGCGTCCTGGCAACCTGGACGGCAGCGACCTCGCCGCGCGCGGTCGGACGGAGCGACGCGGCCAGCGGTGCAGCGGTCGCGCAGTCGACCTCTTCTGCGGCGTTGCCCGCGCCCCCGCTCGTCCCGTATAGGACGGCCACGGCGAGCGCGATCGCCGCCATGCGGTGCGAGAGGCGCTGCGGGAAGCGCGGCCTGGGCGTGGTCCTGGACTCGGGCATCGGGCGGTCGGGCATGGGAGCGTCGGGCGAGGGTCCGGGGCGGCAGGGGTCGAGAGACGTCATGAGCAACAAGATGTGGGGCGGGCGGTTCGCCAGCGGGCCGGACGCCATCATGGAGGAAATCAACGCCTCCATCGACTTCGACAAGACCCTCTGGCGCCAGGACATTGCCGGGTCACGCGCCCACGTCGCCATGCTGGCGAAGCAGGAGATCGTGACCGCGGCCGATGCAAAGGCGATCGACGGGGGTCTAGCAGCGGTCCACGACGAAATCGAGGCGGGCCGCTTCACGTTCTCGCGGTCGCTCGAGGACATTCACATGAACGTCGAGTCGCGGCTGGCCGAACTGATCGGCCCGGCCGCCGGCCGGCTGCACACCGCACGTTCGCGCAACGACCAGGTCGCCACCGACATGCGGTTGTGGGTGCGCGACACCGTCGACCAGCTCGACGAGCAGATCGGCGACCTGCAGCAGGCGCTCGCCGAGAAGGCGCTGGCCTTCGCCGGCGCCGTGATGCCGGGCTTCACCCACCTGCAATCAGCCCAGCCGACCACCTTCGGTCACCATCTGCTCGCCTATGTCGAGATGCTCGGGCGCGACCGGAGCCGCCTGCGTGACGCGCGCCGGCGCATGAACGAATGCCCGCTCGGCGCGGCGGCGCTGTGCGGCACGTCATTCCCGATCGACCGGCACGCCACCGCCGCCGCCCTCGGCTTCGACCGCCCCACGGCGAACTCGCTGGACAGCGTCTCGGACCGCGACTTCGCGCTGGAATCGCTGGCCGCCGCCTCGATCTGCGCCATGCACCTGTCGCGCTTCGCGGAAGAAATCGTGATCTGGACGACGCCGCAGTTCGGCTTCGTGCGCCTGTCGGACCGGTTTTCGACAGGATCCTCCATCATGCCGCAGAAGCGCAATCCCGACGCGGCCGAGCTCGTCCGCGGCAAGGCCGGGCGCGTCATCGGCGCGCTGAACGGCCTGCTGATCGTGATGAAGGGACTGCCGCTGAGCTACGCCAAGGATATGCAGGAGGACAAGGAGGGCACGTTCGACGCCCTGCGCACGCTCTCCCTGTGCCTGGCGGCCATGGCCGGCATGGTCCGCGACATGGAGCCGGACACGAAGGCGATGAAGAAGGCGGCCGGCGTGGGCTACGCCACCGCCACCGACCTGGCCGACTGGCTGGTGCGGACTCTGAAGATGCCGTTCCGCGATGCGCACCACGTGACCGGGCGCATCGTCGGCGTCGCCTCCGGCCGGGGTGTCGGGCTGGAGAAGCTGACGCTTGCCGACATGCAGTCCGTCGAACCTCGGATCACGCCGGACGTGTTCGCCGTGCTGGGCGTCGAGAAATCGGTGAGGAGCCGGACGAGCTATGGCGGCACCGCGCCCGAGCAGGTGCGCCGCCAGGCGAGACGCTGGTTGAAGACGCTGGCGCGGGCGACGCGCTGAGTCGCGGCGCTTCCGCGCCGCGAGGCTTCGGCTATGATGCCGGCCGTTTCGGAGTACGACCTCGTGTCAAAGACAAGATTGCCCGCCATCCACGTTGCCGTCGTTGCCGCCATCCTCTGCGTCGGCCTGTCCGCCTGCGGGCGCAAGGGCCCGCTCGAGCCGCCGCCCGGCGCCGCCGAGACGGCCAAGCCCGACAGGCTGTCCGAACAGGCCGAGACGTCGACGCCCGGCGTCAGGACGCTGGCTCCCACCATCTCGCCGGTCGGGAACCGCCGCGGCAAGCCGATCACCGCGCCCGACGAGCCGTTCATCCTCGACCGCATTCTCTAGGACGCAGCCATGCATCATTTCGCGTATCGCAACGGCGTATTGCACGCCGAGGGCGTCGACCTGCGGATGATCGCACGGGAGGTGGGCACCCCGTTCTACTGTTACTCGACGGCGACGCTGGAGCGACATTACCGCGTGTTCTCCGAGGCGTTCGCCGACGTGCCCTCGCTGGTCTGCTACGCGATGAAGGCGAACAGCAACCAGGCCGTGCTGCGGACGCTTGCGCGGCTCGGCGCGGGGATGGACGTCGTCTCCGAGGGCGAGCTGCGCCGGGCCCGCGCGGCGGGTGTCCCTGGCAACCGCATCACCTTCTCGGGCGTCGGCAAGACGCCGGCCGAGATGGCGTTCGGCCTGGACGAGGACATCCTGTGCTTCAACGTGGAGTCGGAGCCCGAGCTGGAGGCGCTGTCGGCGCTGGCGACGGCGCGCGGCCAGACGGCGCGGATCGCGCTGCGGGTGAACCCGGACGTCGACGCGAAGACGCACCACAAGATCTCGACGGGCAAGTCCGAGAACAAGTTCGGCATCCCGATCTCTCACGCCCGCGACGTCTACGCCCGCGCCGCGGCGCTGCCGGGCATACGCGTTACCGGCGTGGACATGCACATCGGCAGCCAGATCACCGACCTGCAGCCCTTCGACGATGCCTTCGCGCTCCTGGCCGACTTCGTGCGCGAGCTTCGCGCCGACGGGCATGCCATCGACCACGTGGACCTCGGCGGCGGCCTCGGCATCCCGTACCGCGAGGACAACGATCCGCCGCCGCACCCGGAGCGCTACGCCGAGATCGTCAAGCGCAACACCACGGGGCTGGGCTGCACCCTGGTGTTCGAACCGGGCCGGCTGATCGTCGGCAACGCCGGGATCCTCGTCACCAGCGTCGTCTACGTGAAGCACGGGGACGGCAAGACCTTCGTCATCGTCGACGCCGCGATGAACGATCTGATCCGCCCGACCCTGTACGACGCCCATCACGACCTGCGGCCCGTAGTCGCGGCGGCTGCCGACGCGCGGCGGCTGGTCGCCGATGTCGTCGGCCCCGTCTGCGAGACAGGCGACTACCTCGCGCTCGACCGCGAACTGGCGGAGCCCGTACCCGGCGACCTGCTCGCCGTCATGACGGCCGGGGCCTATGGCGCCGTACAAGCGGGGACATACAACACCCGACCGCTGATCGCGGAGGTCATGGTGACGGGGGCCTCCCACGCCGTTGTGCGGCCGCGCCAGACCTACGAGGAGCTGATCGGTCTCGACCGCCTGCCGCCATGGCTGCGGGCGGACCCTCCCCTGGCGTCCCGCTGAGGCCACCTCCGGCCGGACGCGCCGGCCGCTGAACGCCCTTGTGAACTCCGCCGCGGCACGCGGGGGTGGTCAGGTCGCCTCATCGTGCTACCTTCCATCGGATGGGGTCGCGAGAGGATGACGCGATGAGCGACGACGCACCGGTCGGTTCGCCGGTCTCCACCACCGAACGCGCGCAGCGCGCAGCGGAACAGATCGCGTCTCTCGGCCGTCGCGCGGCTTGGGGCCTGACGTGGGAGCGGCTGTGGCCGCGCCTCGCCTTGGCGCTGATCGTCGCCGCGTTGTTTCTCACCGTGTCATGGCTCGGACTCTGGCTCGCGCTGCCCGTGTGGGGCCGCATCGTGGGCGTCGCCGTTACCGCAGCCGCGATCGTGGCAGCGCTCGTCTACGCCGCGGCAATCGCCCGTCCGACATGGCGCGAAGTGCTGTCGCGCCTCGATCGCGACAGCGCGCTTGCCCACCGCCCCGCGACGGCCATCGCCGACGAGAACGCCATCAACACCGCCGACCCCGGCACGCGCGCGCTCTGGGAGGCGCACCGCGCACGGGTGCTCGAACAGGCCGCGCGGCTCAAGGTTGCCCCACCCTCGCCCCGGCTCGCGGATCTCGATCCGCGCGCGCTGCGTTTCGTCGCCGCACTAGCCGTGGTCGCCGCCTTCTTCGTCGCCGGCCCCGAGCGAGACATCCGCCTCGCCGCCGCCTTCGACTGGGCGGGCGCGAAGCCCGAGGTCGCGGCCTTCCGAATCGACGGCTGGATCGACCCGCCGCCCTATACGCAACACCCGCCCGTGCTGCTCGACCTGCGGGCGAGGCCGGGCGCGACGGCCTCCATGACCACCAGGGTTCCGACGGGGTCGACGCTCGTCGTCCGCGCTTCCGACGGCACCGGTATCGACGTTTCGGTCAGCGGCGGCATCGCCGTGAAGGAAGAGCCCGCCCTCGCCAAGCCGGCGGAAGGCGCTCCGGCGGTCCAGACCGCTGCCCAGATCCAGGCCCAGCCCGCGCCGCAAGTCCAGCCGGCTGCCGCGGCAAAGCCCGTCGGGCTCGAACGTCGCTGGGAGATCAAGGGCGACGGCGCCGTCGTGGTGAAGCGCGGGTCGGAGACGCTCGGCACCATCACCGTGACGGCCATCCCCGATTCGGCGCCGGCCATCCAGCCGATCGGCGAGGCGCTGGCCAACGAGGGTGGCTCGCTGACTCTCTCCTACGAGATCAAGGATGACTACGGCGTGACCTCGGCCGAGGCACGGTTCGGCCGGCCACTGCGCAACGGCAAGCCCATGGAGACGCGTCGTCCGCCGCTCGTGCCTGCGCCCGTCGTCCCGCTGATGCTGCCCGGCGGCGACAACCGGGACGGCGAGGCCCGCACCACCGTCGACCTGTCGTCCCATCCCTGGGCCGGCGCGCGCGTCGAGGTGCTGATGGTCGCCAAGGACGAACTCGACCAGCAGGGGGAGAGCATCGGCTTCAACGTCACGCTGCCGCAGCGCCCGTTCAGCAAGCCGCTCGCCAAGGCCCTGGTGGAGCAACGGCGCGAGCTGATCCTCGATCCCGCCGGCCGCAGCCGCATCATGCAGGCGCTGCTGGCGCTGCAGATCGCCCCGGAACGCTTCACGCCCGACGCCGCCGTTCACATCGGACTGCGCATCGCCAGCAACCGGCTGCGCGCGTCCCGCACCGACGCCGATCTGATCGGCGTCGCGGAGTTCCTGTGGGAGATGGCGCTGCAGATCGAGGAGGGCGACCTCACCGACGCGGAGAAGGCGTTGCGCGCGGCGCAGGAGAACCTGCAGCAGGCGCTGGAGCGCGGCGCGTCGGAGCAGGAGATCGCGCGGCTCATGCAGGAGCTGCGGCAGGCGATGGACAAGTTCCTGCGCGAGTTCGCGGAGCGCATGATGCGCGAGCAGCGGGACAACCCGCAGCAGCAGGGCCAGATGGACCGCAACCAGCGTGTCATCACCCAGCAGGACCTCAACCGGATGCTCGACCGCATGGAGCAGATGGCGCGCAATGGCCAGATGGCCGACGCCCAGCGCATGCTCGACGAGATGAAGCGCATGATGGAGAACCTGCGCACCGCCCGCCCCGGCCAGAACCAGCGCAACCAGGCCCAGCGCGAGATGGACCAGGCGCTCGACGATCTCGACCGCATGGCCCGCGAGCAGCAGCAGCTGCGCGACCGCACCTTCAACGAAGGCCAGCGCAAGCGCGGCGACCAGAACATGCAGCAGGGCCAGCGCGGCCAACAGGGCCAGCGCGGCCAGCAGCAGGGCCAGCGCGGGCAGCGCGGCCAGCAGGGGCAGCAAGGCCAACAGGGCCAGCAGGGTGAACAGGGCGAGATGGGCCAGGGCGGCGAGGGCGAGGGCCAGGAGGGCATGGAAGGCCTCGGCCAGCGCCAGCAGGCGCTGCGACGCCAGCTCGAAGAGCTCAAGCGCCGCATGCAGCAGAACGGGATGAACGGCGAGCAGGGCCTCGACGACGCCGAGGAGGCGATGCGGCAGGCGGAGGGCGCGATCGGGCAGGGCCAGGACGGCCAGGCCGTGGACGCGCAGGGCCGTGCGCTCGAAGGCCTGCGCCGGGGCGCGCAGGGCCTCGCCCAGCAGATGCAGCAGGGCGACGGAACCGAGCAGGCCGGCGCGGGCGAAGGTCCCGGCGGGCCGGGCTCGCAGAACCGCCGCGCCCAGTCGTCCGAGCCGAACGACGACCCGCTCGGCCGACCGACGCCGAGCACCGAGGCGGGCGACCGCTCGAAGTTCCGGCGCGCCGGCAAGGGCAGCACGCTCGAGCAGCGTGCCCGCGAGGTCACCGAGGAGCTGCGCCGCCGGCTCGGCGACCCCGCCCGTCCGCAGGAAGAGCTGGACTATCTCCAGCGGCTTCTGCCCGCAAACTGAACGGCCGCGCCTCCCCCTCGGGAGACGCTGCCGCGACGCCCGCATGGCCAGCGACGAACTTGGGGGGTGCCCCAACGGCGTAGCATGGTCTAGACGTGGCCGTTGGTGGGGCCGCGCTGCGGCAGCCCGGGGCCCGTAGGAGTATCTAGTCGTGTCGCTTGAAAGCCTGGTGCCGTTCGCGCTGGCGGCGGTCACCATCGTCCTGCTGATGGGTCTCATCAACATGATGCGCGGCGGCAGCGCCAACACGTCCCAGCGGCTCATGCGTTGGCGGGTAGGCCTGCAGTTCCTGGCAATCGCGCTCGTCCTGACGGTGATCTGGCTGCGTGGCGCTTAGGCAACACCCGTCGAAAAAGCCGCATCCGGCTGTGGATTGTATTCCATGGCTTTACGTCGATGGGACACACTCTCCCATCGGATTCGGGTCCGCGCTCCACATGATACGCACCTTCACATCGCTGTTCTCGGCGCTTCTGGTCCTATCGGGTCCGGCGGCTGCTGCCGATTTGCAGCGGCCGGCCCCGTCGCCGGCAGTCCATGGCGTCTGGCCCGGCTACGAACTGCGGCTCGGCGTGTTCGCACACGATCCCTGGAGCCCGGAAAAGGGCGGCGTCGACATCAACGCCGAGGGTCTGACGCCGCGGCTGTTCGGCCTCGAGAACCCCAATTTCCTGCCGCTCGTACCGCGCCTGCACGCCGGCGCGACCGTGAACACCGCTGGCAAGACGAGCAGCGTCTACGCCGGTTTCACGTGGACGCTCGACCTCGGCGAGAAATTCTTCATCGAGGGATCGCTGGGCGGCGCGTTCCACAACGGCAAGACCGGCGATCTGATCTATCCCGACCACAATGCTCTGGGCTGCTCGCCGCTGTTCCGCGAATCCGCCTCCATCGGCTACCGAATCACGCCCGCGCTGAGCGTCATGGCCACGGTGGAGCACCTGTCGAACAGCGGGCTGTGTTCGCAGAACCGCGGACTCACCAATGCCGGGGTGAGACTGGGCTACAGCTTCTGAGGCCCTATAAGAGCGAGTCCACGCAGGAGACTCGCACATGGTCGTTCTCAACCGCATCTACACGAAGACAGGCGACGCGGGCACGACCGCGCTGGGCACCGGGGAGCGCCGGCCCAAGTACGACCTGCGCATTGAGGCCTACGGCACGGTCGATGAGACGAACGCCG
>JAIYAB010000407.1 GCA_027489275.1 Hyphomicrobiales bacterium | reverse complement strand
GCGCTTCCAGCCGCTGGCAAGGCACGCACAGCTGCAGCCCGCAGCGCGGCCCGCCCACGAAACGGCTGGTTGAGGATCAGCGCCCAGGCGAGCCCGAGCACCACCGTGCCGGCCGTGGCCAGAGTCACGTAGACCGCAGTGGTGACGAAGGCCCCGATGATCTCCGGCGTGGCGAGGATCGTGCGGAAGTTGGCGAGGCCGACGTAGACGGGCTCAGGCGTCTGCAGGTCGGAGCGCGTGAACGCCACGCCCAGGGCCCGTAGGAACGGCACGAGGATGACGAGCGTGAACGCCGCCAGGGCCGGCAGGAGGAACAACCGGCCCACGCGCCGCTCATGCGCCTTCAGCCCGCCCCGGCGGGCATGGGCCGATACGCGCGGCGGCGACGCCGCGACGTCCACGCTCGTCATGATCGCGACCCCGTCAGCCGCGCTTGGCCATCGATGCTTCCATGCGGGTCTGCATGGAGGCGATCGCGGCGTCGGGCGCCTTCTGGCCCAGCAGGGCCGCCTGCACTTCTTCAGACAGGATGGTCGACAACTCGGGAGCGTTCGACCAGATCCCGATCTCGTTTGTCAGCGGAACTCCAGTCGCTGCGGCCCAAGCCTTGAAGAACGCGTCGTTCTGGACGATGGGCAGCTTCTGCGCCGACCTGGTCACCGGCAGGGCCGAAAGGGCCGGGGGGAAGGAACCCTGCACCGCGTCGGACAGCAGATGGTTCAGCCACTTCACGCCCGGCGCGTCGGCGCCGTCCATGCCGGGACCCTTGAAGGCGCACACGAGGTGGCCCCACTGAATCGAGCGCGGCGTGTCGCCGGCCTTGAGAACCGGCGTCGTCACCGGCAGCACGAAGGCGTCGGCCGCCTCGCCGCGGCCCGAGAAGCTGCGGGCGAACGAGCGGGCCTGCGGCGCGTCGATATAGAAGCCCGACGCGCCCTGCGCGAAGAGGCGGCGTGAATCCGGGCGGTCCAGCTCCGGCGCCATCAGACGGTCCTTCATGAGCCCGGCCAGGAACGCCATCGCGGCGCGGCCGGCCTCGCTGTTGACGAGCACCTTTCCGCTCTCGTCGATGATCCGACCGCCATGCGTCCAGACCATGATCATGAAATCGAGCGGTATGGAGTTCGGGTTCTTCGTGGCGAAGGCGAAGGGCACGGAGTTGGGCACCTTGTCGCGGATCGCGACGAGCGCGGCGCGGAACTCGCTCAGCGTCTTGGGAACGCCGACGCCGGCCTTCTCGAGCACCTCCTTGTTGGCGAGCATGCCGATCGATCCGGTGATCAGCGGGATCGCCAGCGTCTTGCCGCCGACCTGCGCCATGGCGAGAACGGACGGATCGATGGCAGCCTCGAGCTTGGCGCGGCCAACGGCCTGATCGAGATCGACAATCTCAGGCAGTGTCGCGAGGGCCGGCAGCCAGCGTTCCGAAAGTTGCGCCGTCGTAGGAAGCGTCTTGGAGCGCTGGCGCAACAGCAGGTTCTTCTGCATGTCGCCCCAGGCCGAGCCGATGGCCTCGACGCCGACGCCAGACTGCGCCTTGAAATCGTCCAGCACCTTCTGCACCAGCGGTCGGTTCGGATCCTCGGCGAAGCTGAAGCTCATGAAGCTGAGATTGGCCGCCTGCGAGAAGGCAGGCCGCGCCGAGAGTGCGCCGGCAAGCATGCTACCGGCCACGAGGCCGCCGAAGCGGCGACGGGTGAGATGGACCATGGTTTCCTCCTTCATCGGGCTCGCGGTGGCCCTTGTCGTTCTCGTCGTGTCGCGGTCCGCGTGGCCGCGGGAAGTTGTCAGGCGACGCCTCCGTCGAAAGGTCCGGGCGACGTCACACGACGCCACCGTCGAGAATGAAGGTCTGGCCGGCGCAGCGGCGCGCCTCGTCCGAGGCGAGCCAGAGCGCCATGCGCGCGACGTCCTCGGGCTGAAGGTGCTCCTTGATGCACTGGCGGTCGAGGTAGCGCTCGAATTTCGCTGGATCGTCCGCCTGCGCCCGTGCGATCTGCTTCTCCGTCCAGATCATGCCCGGAGCGATGGAATTCACCCTGATCTTCAGGGGACCGAGTTCGCGGGCGAGCGACTTCGTCAGGCCCATGATAGCGGACTTGGCGGTGGTATAGGCGATGAGGCCGGCCGCGCCCATCATCCAGGAGATGGAGCCGAGATTGACGATGGCGCCGCCACCAGCCTCGGCCATCGCGGGCGCAACGGCCTGCGCGGCGAAGAACTGGTGCCGGACGTTCACGTGGAAGCGGTCGTCCCAGTAGGCGGGCGTCACCTCGTTCCAGGGCAGACGGTCGTCGTTGCCGGCATTGTTGATCAGCACGCGAAACGCGCCGGTGCGCGACGCGAGCTCGGCCAGTGCGGCGTTCAGAGCAGCGATGTCGCGCAGGTCCACCCGAGCCGTCTCGATCCTTGCGCCGCAGGACGCTCCCACGGCGTCCGCCGTCCGCGCGAGCGCCGCTGTGTCGAGGTCCACAACAGCGACGCGCGCGCCCTGCGCCGCAAATGCGGCGGTGACGCTCGCACCGATCCCAGAGGCGCCCCCGGTGACAAGCACAGCTCTGCCATCGAGGTCTGGATAGTGCGCGCCGCTCATGCCGCGCTCCGTTGGTTCGCGCGCTGCGACAAACGCGATCCAGCCTCGTCGAAGACGTGCAGGCATTCCGGATCGGGCATGAAGCGCAACATTTCGCCTGCCCGCACCATTCGGTCGCCGGACATTCGCACGATCACCCGGTCGGGAACGCCGTCGACGTGGACATGCGCAAAGACGTCCGAGCCGAGGTGCTCAACCACATGGGCGAGGCCGAAGAGCGCGCCGGCCTCGCTTTCGGCGGCGGAAACAAGGTGTTCCGAACGCACGCCGACTGTCACGGACGTCCCCGCACCCGCATCGATCTCAACGGGCGCACAAGAGCCGCCCGGCAGAACGGGCCGCCCATCCGGCCCTACGACGGCGGGCAGGAAATTCATGCGCGGCGACCCGATGAACCCGGCGACGAAGCGGTTGGCCGGAGCCCGGTAGAGATCGAGCGGGCTTCCGACCTGTTCGATGCGGCCGGCGTTCATGACTACGATCTTGTCGGCAAGCGTCATCGCCTCGATCTGGTCATGGGTGACGTAGATCATCGTCGATCCGAGGCGGGCCTTGAGCGCCGCGATCTCGGCGCGCATGTCGACGCGCAAGGCTGCGTCGAGGTTGGACAGCGGTTCGTCGAACAGGAAGAGGCGCGGATCGCGCACGATGGCGCGGCCGATGGCGACACGCTGGCGCTGGCCGCCGGAGAGCTCGCGGGGCTTGCGCTCCAGCAACTGGTCGAGCCGCAGCACCGCGGCCGCCGTCTGGACGCGCAAGCGGATCTCGGCACTGTCGGTGCCGGCCAGGCGAAGCGCGTAGCCCATGTTCTGCGCCACGGTCATGTGCGGATAGAGCGCGTAGCTCTGGAAAACCATGGCTATACCGCGCTTGGCCGGCGGCACGTCGTTGACGATCTCGCCGCCGATGGCGACGGTGCCGGCCGACACCTCGTCGAGCCCGCAGATCATGCGCAGCAACGTGGACTTGCCGCAGCCCGAGGGCCCGACAAAGACGGCGAACTCGCCGTCCTCGATCGTCAGGTCGATGCCCTTGAGGACCTCGACCGGCCCGAAGGCCTTGCGGACGTTCTTCAGGTGCACGGCGACCATGATGCTCAGCCCGCGAAAGGAACTTCGGGGAGACCCTTCACCCCGGTCTGGATGGCGAAAACGCTGCCGGAAAGCGGCGCCTCGGCGAGCTGCTGCACCGACAGGCGGATGCGCGCGCTGGTGACGTAAAGAGTCGTGAAATCCGGGCCGCCGAAGGCGCAACTGGTGGGCCGCGGCACGGGCAGGTTGATGACCCGATCGACACGCCCTTGCGGGTCGTAGCGGGTGATGCACCAGCCGTCCCAGTGTGCCGACCAGACGAACCCCTCCGCGTCGACTGCCATGCCGTCCGGCGCACCTGACCCTTCAGGCACATCCACGAACACGCGACGGTTCGCCAGCGTGCCCGTCTCGACGTCGAAGTCGTAGGCGTAGATCCGCTTGGCGCCGGAATCGGTGAAGTAGAAGGTGCGGTCGTCCGGGCTCCAGCCGAGCCCGTTGGAGACGTGGAAACCGCTTTCGACGCAAGTGCAGCGCCCGTCGGGGTCCAACCTGTAAAGGCTCCCATGGCCCGGAGTCGTATCGATGGCAAGTGTGCCGGCCCAGAACCGCCCGCGCCGGTCGCACTTTCCGTCATTGAAGCGGTTTCCCGGCTTCGTAGCCTCGGGAGCTGCGATCGTCGTCACGGCCCCGGTCTCGAGGTCGACGGCCTTCAGTCCGGTCTGCATGGCCGCGATGAACCCGCCGCGTCGGCGGGGCACGACGGCACCGACCAGTTCGGGCATAGAGTGGCTCTGGAACGACCCGTCCCGCGGGTCGGCAATGATGATGGCCGGAGCGAGGATGTCGACGAGTGCCAGCTTGCGCTCGTTCGGCAGCCATGTCGGCCCCTCGCCGAGGAAGGCCGTCGTCGGTACGACTGACGCCACATCGTCGCGGTCGGCGCCCAGTGGCCGGGGATTGATGGTGATGGACATTGCGACCTGACCGGCGTTTCCGGAAATGCGCCGGGCCGCTTCCATGACGTCGCGCCCGAGCATGTGGAGCTTGTCGAGGCCAAGGCGGTAGGAGGGTCCGACGATGGCCACTGCGCCGATGGCGCGGGCACGGTGGTCGAGGATCGCTGCGGCAACAGAACTCACGCCTACAACCTGCTCCTCGGCCGAAACGGCATAGCCGCGCGCCTTTGTGAGATCGAGATGCTGCATCAGGGCATCACGGTCGGTTATCGTATTCGGCGTGAAGCGCTGCAGCCTCAACCTGTTCAGCAGCTGCTCACGCAGCAGCGGATCGAGATGGGCCAGCATCGCCTTGCCAGCGCCGCTGGCATGGGCCGAGGCGCGCGCGCCGACGCCGTTGCCGAGGCGCACAGCGTGAAGCGCCTCGCGCTGGTCGACATAGAGGACTTCGTCGTCGTCGAGGATCGCGAGACGGACCGTCTCGCCGGCGAGATCGCGCAGCCGCTGCAGCTCCGGCTCTGCCGCGCTGCGAAGGTCGAACTGGTCCCACACGCGGTGGGCCATCTCGAAAAGCTTGAAGCCGAGATGGTAGCTCTGGTCGCGTTCGTCGACGCGCAGCAGACCAGCTTCGGCGAGGGTGGCCAGCATGCGGTGGGCCGTCGCCTTGGTCAGGCCGGAGCGCTCCGCGATCTCACTGAACCGAAGACCCGGCGCGTCGGCGACGATGTCCTTGCCGGGCAGGGGCACGAT
>JAIYAB010000478.1 GCA_027489275.1 Hyphomicrobiales bacterium | reverse complement strand
TGGCTGCTGGGCGGCTTTCTCCTCATCGTGTTCGGGGCGAAGGAACTCGGTGAGAATCCCTGGAACGTCCAGATCCTGCAGCCTCCGCTGATGGCGCTGGCGGGGGCCGGCGTCGTTTGGTCGGGTCGCGTGGCCGGACGGTTCATCGCAGGCCGGCGTTGGGCGCTGCGGCTCCCGCCGATGGCAATCCCGGTCACGTCCCTCCTCGCATGCGCCTGCGTCGCGGCGCTGCTCTGGCATCAAAGGAGGGTGGCGTGGGCCTATCATCCCTACGCGGGGCAGAGCGTCCTCCTGGGGGCCGCCCTGGCCGAAGTGAGCCAGCCTGATGACCTCGTGGCCACCATCGCGGAGGCTGTCGGCGACCCGACCCCGCTCCTCTACAGCCGCCGGAGAGGCTGGGTGTTCCCGCCGCCTGGCTCGGCCGTGCCGTGGGCATCTCAATCGATCCCATCCTCGGCCGGGATCGCCGCTTTCGACGATTTGCGCCGTCGAGGGCTCTGCCTTTTCGGCATGGTCGCCGAACAGCGGGCGAAGCTCGCGCTCAGCAGCCCGGAGCTCCTTGCCCATATCGAGGCGCATACGCATCCCGTCGCATCGAACCGGAACTACACCATCGTGCAGATCCCCGAGGGGAACTGTGGTCGCAGGACGATCGGCTCCGCCACGGGGCCGTGAGCCCGGCCGCCCCGCGGCCGGCGTCGCGTCGCTCAGTCGCCCGCAGGACCGCAGCCCAGGAAGAACCGCGCCATCTCGCGGGAGGCGTCGGGGCCGCGGGGGTCGGTATAGGTGCCGGCCGGGCTGCCGCCGGACCATGCGTGCCCGGCGCCGTGGAGGATCCACTGCTCGATCACGGCGCGGCCGGAGCCGTTCCGCTGGACGCGGCGGGTATAGGCCATTCCGCCGACCGAGCGGCCCTGTTCGACGGCGACATCGAGGGCTTCCGTCGGCTTCGCTTGCGAGATGACGTGGTCGCCGTTGACCGGGTGGACGGTCGCGTCACGGTCGCCGTGGAACACGATCGTGGGAACGGAGCCGAGCGATCCGTCGACGCGGCCCGCGCCGCCGTCGCGCATGGCGGCGAAGGCCGACGGCATGTCTCTCGCGGCTCCGCAGGCGAGACCCGAGTGGACGCCGACCCCTGCGTAGACGTCCGGATAGGCCGCGCCCATCACGGCGGCCGCCGCTCCGCCGGCGGAGAGGCCGGCCACGAACACACGCCCTCGGGCGACGGCGACCTGCTCGCCCACCTGCGCCGTCAGGCCGGCGATGAGCGCGGGCTCGCCGCGGCCTCGCGCCTGGTCGGCGGCGCTGAACCAGTTCCAGCACTTCGACATGTTGGCCGCCTTCGTCTGCGCCGGGTAGGCCACCAGGAAGGTCGCATCCTCGGCGACGTCGTTCATGCGGGTGCCTGCGGCGAAATCGTCCGGGGACTGGGTGCAGCCGTGCAGCATGACGATGAGCGGGACCGGCTGCCCCCGGTAGCCGCTCGGGATGTAGAGCTTGTAGGCGCGGCTGCCGGCCGCGCTCGTGAAGCGGTGCTCGGCGAAGCTCGCGCCGTCCGGCCGGGGCGCGGCGGGTGGCGGCGCGGCGGCGGGTGCGTCCGGCAGGCGCGGGAACCTGCGCCCGGCGACCGGGCCGGATGGCGCGCCCTGAGCGCGCCCCCGCAGAACGGCCATGGCCTCGTGGAGGCGGCCCTCACGCGTCAGGCGGGTGACTTCCGCCATGTCGGGTTTCGACAGTCCGAACATTGGGTGTTGATCCTGTGTTGTGCCTGTCGTGCGGCCGGCTTGTTGGTGCGGGAAGGGTTTGTCTCGTCGGTAACGCCGCTCGGGCGTCCAGGGTGCCGCCGTCCTGCAATCGCAGTGCCTTTCGGTGGAGGCAAAGCGAGCGATGCGCTTTGCCAGGCGTCGAGCCGGTCGGCAAAGGGATCAGTCCCATGTCGGGTTCCGCCGGACTCTTCGACCGGTGGTGTGTTTGTGGCAGACAACCGCATCGACGAAGGTGGCAAAACTGCCCCGGCTCGCAGAAGGTCCTGACTGGCCTTGTGCCTTGGATGTCCTCGTTGATAACCAGAATCAGTTCTGGTTGTGGACTCGGCTGGACCGTGCGGCCATCTCCATTCAGGCCTTGCAACCACGAAAGCAGGTTTCGGTGCCGATGCGCTGTGGCGGATGGCGCAGCGGCAGACCTGCGCCGGCCAGAAAGCGCGTGGAGCCAGCCAAGTTCTTCGGCTGCGGCGCGGATCTCTTGTGCTGCCGGTGCTGCCCCTGCAATGCGGGCTGGAACTCCGCCATGACGACGACTTTCAGTGGCGGCGTTGACGAGGCGAAAAGCCGTCCCCCATGCAGCCCGTCGATGGAACCAGTGGAGTGGTACAGCTGCCCCGGCTCGAACGGGGGACCCCCAGATCCACAATCTGGTGCTCTAACCTACTGAGCTACAGCTGCACGAACGTGCCGCACGCGGCGTGCGAGGCGGACGTTTAGGACGATCGGGGCGGTTTTTCAAGCCGGAATGTCGGGCCGGGGACGGTGGCCCCGGGGGCCGCCGTCCGATCGGCATCGAAGCGCCGACGCGTCAGGAGGCCCGGCGGATCGAGGCATCGAGCGCCTTGCGCATGGGCTCGCTCGTTTCGCTGGCCGTCTTGTTGACGATGCCGGCGAGCGTCTTGGCCTGCGCCGTGACGGTGTCGAACTGCTGACGCGCGTGGCGCGCCTGAAGCTCGATCGCTTCCGACAGCGTCTTTACACCGGCCATCGCGCGCAGGAAGCCGAGCGTGGCGTCGGTGTTCGTCTGCATCTGCTCGAGCATCGTGGCGGACAGCGACTTCAGCCCACGAGCCGCCGCCTCGCCGCTCGTGCTGAAGCTGCTCTGCAGTGTCTCGGCCGAGTGCTTCAGGGTGGCATAGGCGTCACGGGCCTGGGCGAGACCGGTGTCTGCGACGCCCTTCACGGCCTTGGGCAGCGCCTCGGGCGGGACCGCGGCCGTCACAGCCGCGGCCAGCGAAGCGACAGCAACGAGTGGAGCGGGCTGCGCCTTGGCGGGGGACGCAGGCTTGACCGGCGGCTGCGGGGCCGGCGCGGAAACGGTCACGGCCTCGACCTTCGCCGCCTGGGCGACGGTGGCGGGCACGGCGACTGACGCGGGAGTCTGCTGCTTCGGCGAAACGGGCATGTGCTTCGGGGCCGCGGGCTTGAGCGCGGCCGGCTTTGGCGCGGCCGGCTTTGGCGCGGTCGGATTGGGCGCCGCGGGCTTCGCGACGGCAGGCGCGAGGGTCGCGCTGGCGGCCGCGGGCGTCGCGATGGCTGGCGCGGCCGGCGCAGGCGCGGCCGTCGTCGGGGGGATGGGCTTCGCCGTGACCGGCTTGCCGGCGACGGCCTTGCCGGCGATGGGCTTGGCGGCAAGCGCTTGGGGCGCGCGGCGGGCGGGCTTCTTCGGGGTGGTGGGCATCGTTCGACCTCTCGTCTTCGCTCTGCGCCGGCCTCGGCGGGCCGGGCGGGGAAGGGGCCGCCGGGACGCGGGTCGATCCCGCGGGCCGCCCCGAACGGGGAACGGGACGGCGCAAGGCCGCCCCTCCCGTCATGCGTGCGCGGCGGTCACTTGCCGCGCTTGGTGGCTTCGCTCGTCGCCTTCTGGATGGTCGCCTGCGCCTCGGCGGCGGCCTTCTGGACCTCGGCGGTCGCCTTCTGCATTGTCGACTGCGCCTCGCTGGCGGCCTTCTGCATGGTGGACTGCACCGCGCCGCCAAGATCCTTCATCTGCGTCTGCAGAGCGGCGGCCTGCGACTTCAGGTACTCCGACTGGAGCTGGAAGATCTCCTGCATGTCCTTGGCGCGGACGAGCGCCTGGGCGTGCTCGAATGCGGCGCCGATGTTCTGCTCGGCGAAGCTGAACGCCTTGGTCGCGAGGTCCTTGGAATTCGTCTGCATGCTGGCCGTCTGCGTCTCGGCGGCGGCGACGGCCTTGCTGGCTGCTCCGACGAAGCCGTCGAAGGCCTTCTTGGCCTGCTCGACGCTCTTCTCGGCGAAGTCGCGCATCTCGGTCGGGATTTCGTAGTTGATCGGGGTCTTGGCCATGGTCGTTGTCCTCGGGGAGCCTCAGTGGTGTTGGCACCCGCCGAGCGTCGGCTCCAGGCGACGGCGTGCTGTGTTCATTGTGCAGTGCAACATAATGATGCGGTGCACAATCGTCAAGGGCAGCGCAGTACCGTCGTTAAGGTAAACCCCAGACCGTTCCTTGGGGAGTGGCGGCATTCGTTTACGTCGGCGCGCGGGATGCCTAGGATTAAGCGTTTGTTGACCATAAGCGCCCGGCGACGGGCAGCCGGGAGCCGACGTGGCAGCGCCAGGGGACACGAGCAGCGACATGCAGGGGACGTCCGGGCCGCGCAGCCGGCTGGCGGCGGAGCTTTCGGCGCTTGCGGCGGCCGGCGCTCCCGTGGCCGCTGTCGCCCCGGATGGCGAGACCGTGCGCTGGGCGACGCCTGCCGGTCTCGACCTGCTGGGACTGCCCGGCGGCGTGTCCCTTCCGGCCCGGCTCGATCCCGCTGCGCTGCCTGTGAGACGCTTCGCCGAACTCGCCGCGGGCCTTGCTCCCACCGAGGGCCAGCGCCTCGAACGCTTCCGGCTGCCGGCGGGCCGCCGCCTCGATCTGGTGACGCTGGCGTGCCGCCGCGTCACGGGGGAAGACGGACCTGCCTTCCTCCTGTTGATCGGCCCTATGCAGAAAGGGGCGGCCGGAGGGCGGCCGGTGCCCGACCTCGCGCCGCTGCTGCCGCTGCCCGCCGCCCCGTCTCCCGCAGAGGCGTCGGCCGAGGCGCTCGTCGCCCGCGCCGGCGGCCGGCCCTTCCTGCGGTTCATCTGGCAGACCGATGCCGCGGGCGCCTTCACCAGCGTGATGCCCGACCTCGAAGCCACCATCGGCGCCCTCTCGCCGCAGATCGGCGGGGACTGGGCGGCGATGCTGGCGCGCGGCGTCGCCGATACCGACGGCGCGGTCGCCGCCGCCCTCGCCGCCGGCGTGACGTTCACCGGCCTCGACGTTCTCTGGCCGCTGGCGGACGGCCGTCATGCCGTTTCAGTCGCCCTGTCGGGCGTGCCGTTGCCGGCCGCCGACCGCACATGCGCGGGCTATCGCGGCTTCGGACTCATGCGCCTGACGACCCTGCTGCCCGTCGCGACGCCTGCCGTGGAGGGAGCCGTTCCGGAAGCCGTCGACCCGCATGCGGCTCCGCGGCGTAACGAGTCGGATGCTGGGGAGGACAATCGGGGCGCCCCGCCTGCGGAGAAGCCCGTTTCCGACTCCGTGGACGTGCCTGTTCCAGGCGAGGCGGTCGCCGAGGAACCCGCCATCGAGGAACCGTCCGGCGAGGAGCCGGTCCTGGAAGAGCCAGTCCTGGAAGAGCCGGCCGCGGAGGCGTTCGACGACGTGGTCGATCTGGCCGAAATCCGGGAGGAAACGCCGAGCCACCCGTCGCCGCCGTCGTCCGTCGTGCCGTTCACGCAGGTGCGCGGTTCGGCCAGGGCGCAGATGGGCGACCAGAAGGTCGTGCCGTTGCGCGCGGCCACGCCTTCGGTCCGCCCTCTCCCGCAGGAGGAAGGTCGCGGCCTCAGCCGTAGCGAACGCCATGCCTTCCGCGAGATCGCGCGGGCGCTCGGGGCGCGGATCGAGGGCGACGAGGAGGGAGACGGCGAACCTGCAGCCAAGGGAGCCGCCGCAAAGGCGCCTGCACCGATATCCTCGCCCGCGCCGGGCCATCCGGCAGGCGGGACAGAGCCCGTCGTGCCGCCCGAGGCCGAGGCGGCGCTCGAGGCCGCCGCGTTGGCGGAGTCCCGGGCTCTGGCGGACGCTCTCGCGCAATTGCCCTACGCCTCTTCGGGCGAAGCTGAGGAGGACACCGGGCCGGCAGTTGCCGAGCCGGTCGCCGAAACCGCCATCGTCGCGGCAGACGCGGCCGAGCCCCCGCACACCGCAACGGACGGGCCCGCCGTCGTCGCGGCCGAGGCTGCCGAACCGGCGCGACCCGCGCACCACGAGACGGACGGCGAGCCGCTGTCGGACCTTGCTCGTCATGCCGATGCGCTGTTCGACCGGCTCCCGGTCGGGGTGCTGGTGTGCCGGCGCGAGGTGCCGATCGTCATGAACCGCACCCTGCTCGATCTCCTGGGCTGGGACACGATCGACGACTTCTACCGCGACGGCGGCCTGCCCCGCCTCTTCCGCGGACGCGGCACGGATGCCATTCCGCCGGGACAGGAGGGCACCACGGTGGCGCTCTCGACCCGCGAGGGCGAGATCGTTGCGGTCGATGCCCGCATCCAGTCGCTGCAGTGGGACGAACTGCCGGCCACCCTCATGACGTTCCGCCGGGCGGCGGACGTGGAGCTGACGCCCCGGCTCAAGTCGGCGGAGCTCGAACTGCGCCGCCGCGAGGCCGAGTCGCGGGAGCTTCGGGCGATCCTCGACACCGCGACCGACGGCGTGATCGTCCTTGACGAGGACGGCCGCATCCTGTCGATCAACAGGTCGGGCGAGGCGCTGTTCGGCTACGACCAGCGCGAGGTTTCCGGTGAGACTTTCATCTCCCTGCTCGCGCCCGACAGCCACGCCACCGCGCTCGACTATCTGGAGGGCCTGAAGTCGCACGGGGTCGCCAGCGTGCTGAACGACGGGCGTGAGGTCATCGGCCGGGTACGGCAGGGCGGACGCATCCCGCTGTTCATGACGCTGGGCGCCGTTTCGCGCGAGCCGGAGGTCCGGTTCTGCGCGGTGCTGCGCGACATCACGCCGTGGAAGAAGGCCGAGAGCGACCTCACCGAGGCCAAGCGCGCGGCCGAGGCCGCGTCGTCGCAGAAGTCCGATTTCCTGGCGAAGATCAGCCACGAGATCCGCACGCCGCTGTCGGCCATCATCGGCTTCGCCGAGGTGATGATCGAGGAGCGCTTCGGCCCGGTGGGCAACGAGCGCTATCTCGAATATCTGCGCGACATCCACGCGTCGGGCGGGCACGTCATCAGCCTCGTCAACGACCTGCTGGACCTCTCGAAGATCGAGGCAGGGCGGTTCGACCTCGCCTTCGTCAGCGTCGACGTGAACGAGATCGTCTCGCGCTCCGTCTCGCTGATGCAGCCGCAGGCGAGCACCGGCCGCGTCGTCGTGCGGACCGCGCTCGCCGCGCGCCTGCCGCGCGTCGTCGCTGACGAACGCTCGCTGCGCCAGATCGTGCTCAACCTGCTATCGAACGCCGTGAAGTTCACGGACCCGGGCGGGCAGGTCATCGTCTCCACTGCGCTCACCGACAGGGGCGAGGTGGCCATCCGCGTGCGCGACACCGGCATCGGCATGTCCGAGAAGGAAATCGAGACCGCCCTCGAGCCTTTCCGCCAGCTCGCCACGGCGCGTCGCGCCGGCGGGACCGGGCTGGGGCTGCCGCTCACCAAGGCCCTGGTCGAGGCCAACCGCGCCGCCCTGACGATCCGCAGCGCCAAGGACAGCGGGACGCTGGTGGAAGTGCTGTTCCCGACGAACCGGGTGCTGGCCGAATAGCACGCGCGGCGACCCGGCGCTTTGTCGCCGGCCGGGCGATACGGTAGCGTCGCGACGCCGGCGTGCCGCCGCGCCGGATCACGATCCCGGCGCGTGCCCGAGGGAGATCCGCCATGCACTTCGCCTTCACCGAGGAAGAAGAGCTGATCCGCGCCACCGCCGAGCGGTTGGCGGCCGAGCGCCTCGCGCCGCACGCGGCGGCGCTGGACCGGGGGCAGGGGCGTGCCGGTCTGCTCGCCAATCTTCGTCTCCTGGCCGAGAACGGCTTCATGGCGCTGAACGTCGATCCCGACTTCGGAGGAACCGGCGCAGGCACCGTCGCCTTCGCGCTGTCGATCGAGGCGCTGGCCCATGCCTGCGCGTCCACCGCGGTTACCGTCTCCGTCACCAACATGGTGGGCGAGGTGGTGCAGGCCGTCGGCTCGACCGAGCAGAAGCAGCGCTGCCTGCCGCGGCTCGCCGACGGGACCTGGCCGGCCGGCGCGTTCTGCCTCACCGAGAGCGGCGCGGGTTCCGACCCCGCCGGCATGACGACACGGGCGCGGCGCGACGGCGACCACTGGGTGCTCGACGGGCAGAAGATCTACATCACCTCGGCCGAGTACGCCGGCGTCTTCGTCGTCTGGGCGGTGACCGATCCTGAACGCCCCAAGGGCAAGGGCATTTCCTGTTTTCTCGTGGAGGCGGACACGCCCGGCCTCGTCATCGGCAAGGCCGAGGAGAAGATGGGCCAGCACGGCTCGGCGACGAACACCGTCCACTTCGACGCGTGCCGCGTGCCGGCCTCCGCGCTGATGGGGCGCGAGAACGACGGCTTCCGGATCGCCGTCGGCGAACTCGCGGGCGGGCGCATCGGCGTCGCCGCGCTGTCGCTGGGCATCGCGCGTGCGGCGATGGATGCGGCCAAGGGCTACGCCGTCGAGCGCCGGCAGTTCGGCCAGAGCATCGCCGATTTCCAGGGCGTGCAGTGGATGATCGCCGACCGCGAGACGGACCTCGAGGCGGCGCGCCTGCTCATCCTTTCGGCGGCGGCAAAGAAGGACCGCGGCGAACCCTTCGCCAAGGAGGCGTCGATGGCCAAGCTGTTCGCCTCCGAGGCCGCCCACCGGGCCACCGATACCGCGCTCCAGCTCCATGGCGGCGCCGGCTACGTAAAGGACTATCCCGTCGAGCGCCACGTCCGTGACGCCCGCATCACGCGCATCTACGAGGGCACCTCCGAGATCCAGCGGCTGATCATCGCCCGCGAAACGCTCCGCAACGTCGGCTAGCGGCGCACCTCCATTTCCAGCCTGAAGCGGACACGAATGCGGGAACCTCGATGGCCGATCGCCATTGATGGGCCATTCCTTGCACACGGGAGAACGGCCCCATGCAGAGCCAGGGTTCGATGTCGAACGAAACGGTCCGCGACTTCTTCGTCGTCGGGTTACGCAACGCCCATGCCGTCGAGAACGAGGCGCTGACGCTGATCGACCGCCAACTCGGGCGGATCGAGAATTATCCCGACATGGCGCAGCGGCTGCGCGAGCATCGCAACGAGACGGAGGAGCAGCAGCGGCGGCTGGAAACCATCCTCGAAAGCCTGGGCGAAAGCCACTCGACGCTCAAGGACACGGCGCTGTCGCTGATGGGCAACATGGCCGCCATGGGCAATGCCATGGCCGGCGACGAGATCATCAAGAACACCTTCGCCAACTTCGCCTTCGAGAACTTCGAGATCGCCAGCTATCGCTCCCTCATCGCCGCTGCCGAGCAGGGGGGATTCACTCAGGCGGTCGCGCCGCTGCAGGCCTCGCTGCGCGAGGAGCAGCACATGGCGTCGTGGATCGAGCAGAACATTCCCTCCATCACGCAGCGCCACATCGTGCGTGAGGACCGGGGCATGACGGCCAAACGCTGACGCAGGAGGCGACCATGCCAGCCAAGTCGAAGGCCCAGCAGAAGGCGGCGGGCGCAGCCCTGGCCGCCAAGCGCGGCGACGCGCCGAAGGGCAGCCTGAAGGGCGCGTCACGCTCGATGGTCGATTCGATGAGCGAACGCGAGTTGCACGACCTCGCGGCGACGCCGCGCAAGGGCAAGCCCGAGCACGTGCCGCCGAAAAAGTGATTCAGCGGTTGAGGCGGACGCGGCCGGCCTCGGCCGCGTCGTAGCCGCCGAGCGCCTTGGCCTGCCGCGCCAGGCCGGGCGTGCCCATGAAGGCGAGCAGCGCCTGCGGCCCGGGCTCGAAATAGGTGCGCCGGCGCATCACGAGATCGAAACGCTCCCAGGCCACCGGAAGGAAAGCGAGGCCTGCGGCCTCTGCGACGGCCCGGCTCGCGATCCCGCAGTCGACCTCGCCCGAGCGCACGCCGAGCGCGAGGTCGGCGCCGGTCGCGTAGGTGCTGCCGGCGACGGCCAGCGCCGCGACGTCGGCGCCCGCTCGCCGCAGCAGGATCTCCAGCAGGAGCTGCGCGCCGGCGCCCTTCTGGCGCAGGCCGAAGCGCAGACCGCCCGCAAGCGCGTCGGCCAGCGCGCCGATGCCCCTCGGGTTGCCGTTCGGCAGCATCAGTCCCTGTTCGCGCCGGACGAAGCCGATGACGACCGCGTCATGCAGGGCGGAGATCGCCGCGACAGCCCGCTCGTTCGCCCCCTCGCTCTCGACCTCGTCGTGGATGTGGATGCCGGCGATCGCAACCTCGTTGCGGGCGAGCCGCGACAGGCCCGCCTCCGAGCCCTCGGCCAGCAGCGCGAGCCCGCTGCCGCATGTCCTCAGCGCCCACTCCAGCAGCGGGTCGTGGCTGCCGCCCACGATGGAAGGGGGAAGCGCCGGCGCGTACCCCTCGGGCCGCGCCATGCCGGCCTCGATCCAGCGATCCAGCGCGGCGCGCGGAAAGAGCCACTTCCCGGTGACCTTCGAGCAGGGGATCGCGCCCGTGGCGACCAGTTCGTAGAGCTTGCGCTCCTTGATCTGCAGATAGGCAGCCGCCATGTCCGTCGTCAGGTAAGGCTCGTCCTGCATTGATCTGCGTTCCGCTGCGCTCATTACTGATTTGCCTTTCGGCGTGTCTGAACCATAACAGATGCACGAAAATTCGGGTCAAGGGAGCAGGAAGAGGAGCGGGAATGGACGTCGCAGGCGCCTTCGCGGCAGCGCTCCGGATGATCGTGACGCTCGACCCGGCCTTCGTGCAGGTGGTGTTGCTGTCGCTGCGGGTGACGCTGTCCGCCGTCGTGCTGGCGGCGCTCGTCGGCCTGCCTCTGGGAGCAGTCCTTGCCTTGTCCCGCTTTCCCGGACGCTCCGCGGTCATCGTCGTCGTCAACACGCTGATGGGCCTGCCGCCGGTCGTGGCGGGGCTGGTCGTCTTCCTCCTGCTGTCGCGCTCGGGCCCGTTGGGTTCGCTCGGCCTCCTGTTCACGCCGACGGCGATGATCATCGCCCAGACGCTTCTCGTCCTGCCGATCGTGATCGCGCTGACGCGGCAGGTTGTGGAAGACCTGTGGGGGGAGTACCGCGAGCACCTGCTGTCACTCGGGCAGGACGGCCTCTCCGCCGTGCCGACGCTCCTGTGGGACGCGCGTTTCGCCCTCGCCACGGCGCTTCTCGCCGGCTTCGGCCGGGCCAGCGCCGAGGTCGGCGCGGTCCTCATCGTCGGCGGCAACATCGCCGGCGCGACGCGGACCATGACGACCTCCATCGCGCTGGAGACGTCGAAGGGCGACCTTCCGCTCGCGCTCGGGCTGGGGCTGGTGCTGATCGCGCTGACGCTCGCCGTCAACGCGCTCATCTTCGGCGTCAGCCGCGTCGGCGCTCGGTATGCCGGCTGAGCCGATGCGCGACATCCCCTCCATCCTGCCGCTGACGGTCGAGGGCCTGCGGTATGTCGCAGACGGCGTGTCCTTGCTCGACGACGTGTCCTTCACGGTGCCCGGCGGCGGCATCACGGCGGTGATCGGACCGAACGGCGCGGGCAAGTCGCTGCTCA
>JAIYAB010000370.1 GCA_027489275.1 Hyphomicrobiales bacterium | reverse complement strand
GCATGATCGTGACCTTCTGGCCGTTCGGCGTGCCGAGCGAATAAAGCTGCAGCGGATGCTTGCCGACCGGCAGCTCCTTGTCGTGCGTCGGGCCGGCGATGGGGCGGTTGATGTTGGCGAAGCGGCCGCCGCTGCCCTTGTCCCAGGTCCAGACCCTGGGGGGCGTGTAGTCGCTCGTGTCGGACATGTCTCGATATCTCCCGGCTGATCGTGGTCGGGCGACAGACTAGCAAAAGTCCCGACGGCGCGGGGACGCCGGGGCGCCCCCGTTCACCGGATCGTGCACGTCACGGGCACAGGAAATTGGGGCCGCTGGCGCGGCAGACGTTGCCGTTGGGCAGGATGAGATCGCCCGTCGGCGCGCGGCGGACGTAATCGCCGTTCGGCAGGGTGAAGCCGCCCGCGCCGTCGCGCAGCACGCGCGTCCCGTCCGGGAGGACGTAGGTGCCCCCGGCCTCCGCGACGATGATCTTCGCCGGCTGTCCGGCGACGGGCGCCGGCTGGATGGTCCGCGGAGCCTGCGGCGGCGACATGCAGCCTGCGAGCAGGGGGATCAGGACGAACGGCGCTAGGCGAATCGCTGACGTGGTCATGGGCGCTCCTGTGACAGTGCGGGCCCCGGGATGGCCAGATGGCGAACCGCCGTGCGGGCGAACATGATCCCGGAACGGGTGCTCCGACCACCCGCACCCGCATCGGTTGAACGACGTCAGTCGACCACACTCTAGTCCGGCTGGAAACCGGCCCGCTTGAGGCGGGTGACGGCGAGGTCGAGCGCCGAGAGGAAGGCGGAGCGGTCCGAGGCGGCGAACGGGCGTGGGCCGCCGGTAATTTCTCCGGCGGAGCGGAGCTGATCCATCAGGTTGCGCGTGGCCAGCGCCATGCCGATCGACTGCTCGGTGAACGGCTTGCCGGTCGGCGCGATGACGTCCGCGCCGGCCTTGACGCAGCGGGCCGCCAGCGGGACGTCGGTCGTCACCACGACGATCCCGCGCCGCGCCCGCTCGGCGATCCAGTCGTCCGCCACGTCGAGGCCGGACGGTACGACCACACGCTCGACGAGCGGGTCGTTCGGCACCTGCATCCAGCTGTTGGCGACGACGATGGTGCGCACCCTGTGCCGCGCCGCCACCTTGTAGACCTCGTTCTTGACGGGGCAGGCGTCGGCATCCACGAGGATGCGGATGGGGGACCGCTCAGCGTCGCCGGTCATGACCCGCCCCGATTGGTGTTTTCGCCGCCCCATGGATCGGCGCGCCGGTTTGGGCCATGCTGGCGGCGCAGGGACAGCAGCGGAGGACGGGCATGGCCGATCTCGAAAAGGGCATCACGCGCGAGGGCGAGGGGTTCAAGGGCAAGTCCTGGAACATTCTTGGACAGACCTACTATCCCAAGGCGAGCTGCGATGCGACGTTCGCCTTCGAAACGAACAGCGATCCGGGACAGTTCGTCCCCGTTCACGTGCATCCCACGCAGGACGAGTTCATCCTCGTGCTCGACGGCGTGCTCTCGCTGAAGCTCGACGGCGTCTGGAGCGAGGCGAAGGCGGGCGACCTCGTGCGCATGCCGCGCGGCGTTCCGCACGGCTATTTCAACAAGTCGGACAAGCCGGCGCGCGCGCTGTTCTGGGTGTCGCCGGCGCGCAGGCTCGAGGCGCTGTTCGAGGCCCTCGACACCCTGACGGACGTGCCGCGGGTCATCGCGCTGTCGGCCGAGCACGAGGTCGACTTCCTGCCGCCCGAGGCCAACGCCTGAGCCGGCCCGCTCAGCCTGCCGACCGCGCGTCCATCCAGGCGTGCGCGGTCCCGCGGTAGGCGTGCAGCAGGCCCTGCCAGCGGGCCTCCGCGTCGATGGCGTCGCGCCACATCCGCAGGCGCGGCGTTTCGGGTACGCCCGGGGCGTCGCGACCCAGCAGGTCGAGCCAGACGAGAGCGGCGGCGACTCCGCAGTCGGGAAGCGTCGGCATGGAGCCGCAGGCAAAGGGGCCGCCGGCGTCCGCCAGCGTCCCCAGCAGCAGCCATGCCTCGCGCGCGGGCGCGAGGTCGGCCTCCGTCGGCGCGGCGCCCGCTGCGACCATCGGGAAGAGCCGCCGCAGCGAGGCTTCCAGCCGCAGGTCGCACAGGCGCGACAGCATCCGCGCGCGGGCCCGGCCGGCAGGATCGGGCGGGAGAAGGGGAGGCCCGCCGACGGTGTCCTCGACATACTCGATGATGGCGTCGCTCTCGGTGAGGACGAGGTCGCCGTCGACGAGCGCCGGCACGGTGGCGGCCGGCACGATGGCGCGGTAGGCGGGGGAGCGGTAGGAGCCCTCCGGCGGCTCGCGCAGCTCGACGTGGCAAGCCTTCAGCGCGAGGGCGAGGCGGACCTTGAAGCTGTAGGAGGACAGGGCCGTCTGGTACAGGATCATTGCATCGCTCCTCCCCGGGGCGTCAGCATGGGACGACACGGATGCGCCTGGAACTCTGCACGTCGCCGGCGGTGCGCGACTACCTCTCCCGCAGCCGCGGCATCGTGTGGCCGATCGGCTCCACCGAGCAACACGGCCCGGTCGGACTGACCGGCACGGACCATCTCTGTCCCCAGGCGATCGCGCGCCGGTTCGGTGAGGCGCACGGCGTCCTCGTCGCGCCGACGCTCGCCGTCGGCAACTCGCACTTCCACCTCGGCTTCCCTGGGACGCTCGCATTGCGGCCCTCCACGCTGATGGCGGTCGTCATGGACCACGTCGCCGCGCTGGAAGCGACGGGCTTTCGCCGGCTCTACATCCTCAACGGCCACGGCGGGAACGTCGCGCCGATCCGTACCGCGCTGGCGGAATTCTACGCCGGGCGGTCCTTTGCCGGCCGCCACGCGCCGGACGGGCTCGTCGTACGCCTGCGCAACTGGTGGGACCTGCCGCGAACCGACGCGCTGCGCCGCAGCCTGTACGGGGCGGGCGAGGGATACCACGCGACACCATCGGAGATCGCCATCACGCAGGCCGCCCATCCCGGACACATCGGCGACGTCTCGCATCTCGCCGCGCCGGGCAACGCCGACCATGCGGACATGACCGACCACGCCGGCGACAACTACGCCGAGGCCGCGGGCTTCGCCGCGCAGTTCCCCGACGGGCGGGTCATGTCCCATTCCGGCCTCGCGCGGCGTGAGCATGGCGAGGCGCTGCTGGCGGCGGCGGTCGAGGACCTCGCCGCCGACTACACCGCGTTCATGGCCGCGCATTGAGGCTCAGTGCCTGGCCGCCGGGCCGTCGGACGCGCCGAGCCGCCGCTCGACGCGGCGCACGAGCCACGACACGACGAGGATGAGCGCGAGATATTCCAGCACGAGCAGGCTGTAGATCTCCAGCGGCCTGTATTCCACGAGTGTCAGCTCGTTCGCCCGGCGTGTGAGCTCCTGGTATCCCACGACGGAGACGAGCGAGGACATCTTCAGCACGTAGACGAACTGGTTTCCGAGCGCCGGCAAAATGCGCCGGATCGCCTGCGGCAGTACGACGAACCGCATGCTCTGCAGCGGCGTGAGGCCGAGCGCCTGCGCCGCCTCGACCTGCCCCTTGTGGATGGACTGGATGCCGGCGCGGAAGATCTCGGCCTCGAAGGCGGAATCGGACAGGGCCAGCGTGATCACGCCGGCCACGAAGACGCTGAACTGCAGGCCGAACACCACCGGCAGGCCGTAATACACCCACAGCAGCAGCACCAGCATCGGTACCGCGCGGACGCTCTCGACATAGAGTCGGTTGGCGGCGCGGGCCGAACGGCTCTTCGACAGCGCCATCAGCGCGAAGACGATGCCGATCGCGACACTGAACAGGATGGCGGTGACGGAGATCGAGATCGTCGCCCAGATGCCGTCGGCCAGGAAGGCGAGATTCTTCTGACCGCGCGGGTCGAAGGGCGAGACGACGTACCAGCCCCACGTATAGGTCGAGGAGGTGCACCCCGCCAGCAAGCCGGCGAGGGACACGACGACGAGGGCCCGCGGGAGCGCGCGGCTCCCGCGGGCGGTCTGCGTGATCTCCACGGCGGCGGGCCGGATCAGGCCTTCGGCAGCCACTTCGCCTCGAGCATGTCGAAATAGCCTTCGATGCGCTTCAGGCCCACCCAGGTGTTGACGTAGTTCAGCCAGGCCGCGTCATCCTGAGCCACGACGAAGGCGAAGGGACGCTTGTTGCGCATCTCGAGGCCGGGCGCGAGCAGCGACAGCTGGTCGAAGCGCTTGACCAGCGTGGAAGCCTCGACGTTGCTCGTGATGGTGGCGTCCGCGCGTCCGGCGAGGACCTCCTGGAAGCCCGTCGCGGGCGACTGGACGGCCTTGATCTCGCTGAGCGGGAAGTGGCGGCGCGCCTGCTCCTCGAACACCGTGCCCATGCTGACGGCGATGCGGATGCCCGCGCCGTTGAGCGATTCCCAGGTCTTGAACTTCGACGTGCCGGCCTTCGTCGTCACCGGAACGGTGCCGGCCTCGAGGTAGGGGATCGAGAAGGCCGCGGTCTTGGCGCGCGCCATGCTCACCGAAGCGCCGGAGAAGATGTCGAACCGGTTGGCGGCGATGCCGGCGACGAGCGTCGCCCACTCTGCCGGAACCCATTCGATCTTCACGCCGGTGTCGGCGGCGAACTGCGTCATCGCCTCGATGTCGAAGCCCCTGTACTCGTTTGACCCCGGATCGCGGAACGACATCGGGTTGAAGTCGCCCGTGGTGCCGATGCGGACTGTCCCGCGCTCCAGGATCTGGGCGAGGCGGGACTTGCCGCCGGCCGCCTGCTGCGCCTTCGCCGGCGTCTCGGCCAGGGCGGCCGCGGCGACCACGCCGAGGCCGAGGGCGGTGGTGAACTCTCTGCGCTTCATGAACCCCTCCAGTGCTTGCCGGGCCTTCGACCCGGCTGGTGATGATCGACGTCAGGCCAACACGCCCAGCCGCCGCAGCAATGTCCCGGCCGTCCCGTGCCGGATCATGTCCCTGTCCGCCCCGCTCACCGCCGCATCCGCCAGGCAGTCGAGCGGGCTGTCGGGCGTGAAGATCGGATAGTCGGTCCCGAACATCAGGCGATCCGCGCCGATCACCCGGCAGGCCGTCTCGATGGCGCGCGGGCCGAGCGAGGCCGTATCGTAGACCATCAGGCGCAAGCGGTGCTGATCAAATTCCAGGCCGCGCGAACGGGCCACCGCGACGATGCGCTCGAGGATGAAGGGCAGCGTCCCGCCGAGGTTCACCACCTGCACCGTGACGTCCGGGTGGTCGTCCAGCAGCCGGCCGCCGACAAGAGTGAGCCCCATCTGCGCAATGGAGGCCTGCAGGTTGAGCGCCGACGCGCGCAGGATCGCGTGGTCGGGATAGGCTGGCGGCGGAGCTTCGCCCGGCATCAGGCCGGGATGAACCATCAGGAGAGCGCCGACGTCGTTCGCTGCGGCAAAGACAGGCCGCAGGCGCTCGGCGTCCGCGTCCGTCAGGAAGAAGTTGCCCGGCAGGATCGCGCCGGCCAGCCCGAGCCGGAGGCGCGCGCGCCGCATCTCCGCCGCCGCGGCTGGAATGTCGTCGAGCGGCAGGCCGGCGAGACCGACGAACCGTCCCCCCGAAGCGCGGCACAGGCCGGCGAGGTGGTCGTTGTAGTCGCGGATCGCGCCCTCGATCTCGCGCGCCGGCATCACGTCGACGCCGAGCGCGCCTGGGAAGGTCATCATCTGCACGGCGATGCCGGCCGCGTCCATCCACGCGAGCCGCGCGGCGGGTTCGACATAGCCTGCCGCCATCGCGGTGCTGGCGGTCATGGCATGCAGCACGTCCCGCCCGGCCGCGTCGGGGGCGACATAGGGCCTGCTGTCGCGACGGCGCAGGCTGTCGACGAGGCCGCCATAGAAGTGGGAGTGCATGTCGATGGCGGTCATGGCGCCGCCCGCCTGCGCGGCGCCCGGTCCGCGCCGTCCTTGTCGGCGGCGAAGGCGAGGAAGTCCCGCGCCACCGACGACAGCGGGCGGCTGGCGTGGTGGACGATGACGATCTCCGACCGGATGGCGGGCTCGATGCGGCGCGCGATCAGGCCCTCGCTGCCGCGCGGCACGTCGCCCGAGGGGATCACCGAGAGGGCCGGAAGTGCGGAGGCGAGCAGGGCGGCCGCCTCCGTCGTGCGCGCCTCCGCCCGGACTCGCGGCGCCACGCCGGCAGTCTCGAAGAGGCGCTCGAGCTGCTGGCGGAAGAGCGAGTCCGGCCTGAAGGCGACGAAGTCCTCGCCGGCCAGTTCGGCGAGCGAGATGGGCGCGCGGCTCCTCGCCAGCCGATGCCGCTTCGGGACGAGGCAGGCGGCGTGCATCCGGCCGACGACCGTCGCCGTCAACTCGGGATGGCTTACCGGCTCGAAGGTGAGGCCGAGATCGACCTGGCTCGCCAGCACCCATTCGAGCGTCCGCCGGGTCGTCTGGACATCGAGCGACAGGACGACATCGGGCCGGCCGCGCACGAAGGGCGCGAGGACCCCGTCGGTGAACTCCGGCAGGACGCTCGGCGTCGCGGCGATCGACAGGCGCGCGGAGCCGCGCATCGCGCGGGCGACGCTCTCGAGGTGGCTCAGGCCTGCGAAGGCGCGGCCGACCTCGGTGTCGAAGGCGAGCGCCTCCGGCGTCGGCTGCAGGCCGCGGCTGCTGCGGTCGAAAAGCTGCAGCCCGGTCTCGGCCTCCATGTCGGCGATCAGGCGGCTGACGGTGGGTTGCGACACCCCCATCACCATGGCCGCGCGCGTCACCGAGCCCACGCCCATCAACGTGTGGAAGGCCTCGAGCTGGCGCAGGGTGAGTGGCATCGCGGAGAACCGGGAGAAGGTGGAGCGCGCCCTGCGGACGACGCCGGCGCACACGACGAGAATAGCCCCGGTGCATAGGTTTACAACGTGGAATTCCGATGCACTATGGAGCGACGGAACCCGAAGCGAGGGGTGAGCGGATGGGGAGCAGCCACGACCACGGGTCCGGCCGGCCGGCGGCCGGCGGTCGCTCGCCGCTCCTGCGCGAGGATTGGCAGTACATCGAGCGGCCGTCGCTGGAGGCGGTGACGGCGCAGGAGTGGGACCTGCTCGGGCGGCAGCGCAACGCCTTTCTCGCGGAGCGGCGGGCCGACCAGGTGATGCGCATGTTCGAGACGCTGCGCGACCAGCCGTCGTTCGGATACGAGATCAACATGTTCCGCCACGGGCTGCAGGCGGCGTCCCTGATGCTGCGGGACGGATACGACGAGGAGACGGTGGTGGTCGCGCTGCTGCACGACTTCGCCTACGATTTCTGCGTCGAGACGCATGGCGAGGCGGCGGCGAAGCTGATCGGGCCGTTCTGCTCGGAGCGCAACGAGTTCCTGCTGCGGGCGCACCAGGACTTCCTCACCGTCCACTGTCCGCACCACCACGCCTGCGACCCGATGGAACGCGAGCGGTGGCGCGGACACCCGCATTTCGAGTGGGTTGCGAACTTCGTCGAACGCTACGACCAGACCACGATCACGGCGGACACGCCGGAGCTGCCGCTCGACGCGTTCCGCCCGCTCGTCCACCGTTTCTTTGCCGCTCCGGTCACACGGCGCTAGTCCGGGACGGCGGCGGCAGCAGTCCGAGGAGACGCCATGTACCTGCGCAACACCTGGTACGTCGCCGCACGAAGCGACGAGATCGGCGAGGCGCTCACGCCGATGACGATCCTCGGCGAGAAGATCGTCCTCTACCGGCGGGCCGACTGCATGCCCGTCGCGCTCGAGGACGCGTGCCCGCACCGCAAGCTGCCGCTCTCGATGGGCCGGCGCGAGGGCGACCTCGTCGTCTGCGGCTATCATGGGCTGACCTTCGACTGCACGGGCGCCTGCGTCGCCTCGCCGACCCAGCCGCGCATCCCCTCCACGGCGCGCGTGCGCAGCTACCCGGTCGCCGACCGCTACGGGCTGCTGTGGATCTGGATGGGCGAGGCGGAGGCAGCGGACCCGGCGACGATCCTCACCATCCCGAACTTCGACAACCCGACCTGGGGCAGCACCCGCGGCGGCTCGATGACCTGCCGCTGCAACTACCTCTACCTCGTCGACAACCTGCTCGATCCTTCGCACGTGGCGTGGGTGCATGTGAGCTCGTTCGCGGCGAAGGGCACGGAGGACACGCCGCTGCAGGTGACGGTGAAGGACGACGGCGTCACCGTGTGGCGCTGGATGAGGGGCCGCGACCTGCCGCCTTATTACGCGCCGCTGGTGAAGTTCAAGGGGGCCTGCGACCGGCTGCAGCACTACGAGGTCCGTTACCCGTCGATCGCCATCAACATGTCGATCTATACCCGCGCGGGCGAGGGCGGCGACCCGGACAACCTGCCGGCCGATGCGTATGTCATGGTTTCGTATCACTTCATCACGCCCATCGACGAGAACACGACGCAGTACCTCTGGATGCAGCATCGCAACACCGATCCGAACGATGCCGCGATTACCGAGCGCATCACGGCCGGGGCGCGGACGGCGTTCGAGGAGGACCGCGTGATCCTGGAGGCCGTGCATGCCGGGATGGCGAACAAGGCCACCCCGCATCTCGACCTCGCGCTCGATGCCGGCGCGCTGCGCTTTCGCCGCGGACTGCAGGCGCTGATCGACGCGGAGCGCCCGCGGCAGGCGGCGGAATGACCGCCGCGCGCGGCCGATGAACGAGGGCTTCCGCCGCTACCGCGTCGCCCGCCGGACGCGCGAGAGCGAGGTGATCACCTCCTTCGCGCTCGTGCCGGAGGACAGGTCGCCCGTGCCCGCGTTCGTGCCCGGGCAGTTCCTGACGCTGCGCCTCGACGACGGCGCCGGGGACGGGCCGCTGCTGCGGCACTACAGCCTCTCCGGCGACCCGGCCCGGCGCGACGGCTACCGCATCAGCGTGAAGCGGGAGGGGCCGCCGCCGGGGCGGGCGGACCTGCCGCCGGGCCGCGGCTCGGGGTTCCTGCACAACCGGGTGGCCGAGGGCGACATCATCGCGGCGCGGGGGCCGGAGGGCGCATTCGTGCTCGACGGTGACGGCGCCCGGCCGGTGGTGCTGCTCGCGGGCGGCGTCGGGCTGACGCCGCTGCTTGCGATGGCCCACGCGCTGGCGCGCGAGGGCCGGCGGCCGACCTGGTTCGTCCACGCCTGCGAGGAGCGGGCCGTGCAGGCGCACGGCGCCGAGGTCCGCGCGCTGGCGGCGGACTGCCCGAACCTGCGCGTCCACGTCCGCTACCGCCGGGTCGCCGACGGCGACGTGGCGGGCGTTGACCACGATGGCGAGGGGTTCGTCGATCGCGCCGTGCTGCAGGCGCTGCTGCCGCTGGACGACTACGACGTCTATCTCTGCGGGCCGCCTGGCTTCATGCAGGCGATGTACGGGACGCTGCTCGGCCTCGGCGTGCGCGAGGAGCGCATCCGCTACGAGTTCTTCGGGCCTGCCACGGTCCTGAAGGCTGCGTCGGCAGCGCCGAAGCAGCCGCCCGTGCCCGCCGCGCCGGCCGGGGCCGGCTCCACCCTCGTCACCTTCGCGCAGTCGGGGTTTGCGGCGGCATGG
This sequence comes from Hyphomicrobiales bacterium, assembly GCA_027489275.1. Classification (GTDB taxonomy): domain Bacteria; phylum Pseudomonadota; class Alphaproteobacteria; order Rhizobiales; family Beijerinckiaceae; genus Alsobacter. Next base: position 2,425 of record JAIYAB010000370.1, on the reverse strand, counting down.
ACTGGCGCGCAGGAGACGCTGCTGGACTTCGCCGAAGCCAACGGCCTGTCGCCCGCCTTCAGCTGCCGGGCCGGCATCTGCAACACGTGCCAGTGCGCGCTGCCGGCAGGCGAGGTGACCTACGTCGTCGAGCCGCTGGAGCGTCCGCCACCGGGAACGGTGCTGCTGTGCTGCGCCGCGCCGGCGGGCAACGTCACCCTCGCGATCTAGGGCGTCTTCCCCTCCGCGGCGTCGGCCTGAAGCCGGAAGCGGTAGCGGGCGCCGCCGAGATGTTTTTCCATGGCCTTGCGTGCCGCGCGCGCATCGCCGCGGATGAGGGCCGCCTCGATCGCCCGGTGCTCGACCTGCACGCGCTGGAGATAGGAGCGGCGCAGCGCCGGCGTTTCGAACGCGATCCGGCGGCGCGGGATCAGAACGTCGCCGAGCGATTGCAGCACGCGCCCGAAATAGGCGTTGCCGCTCGCGTCGGCGACGGCGATGTGGAAGCGGAAGTCCGCCTCGATGGAATCGCCGCCGGCCTCGATCCGGCTCTCCAGGTCGGCGAGCGCGGCGGCGATGCGCTCGAGATCGGCCGCGGTGCGGCGCGTGGCGGCGATGCCGGCGGCGTCGACCTCCAGCGTCGCGCGCAGCTCCAGGATCATGAGGATGTCCTCCAGCGACGAGGCTTCCTCGGGCGTCACGCGGAACGGCAGCCGCGCGCCGCTGGCGGCGACGAACGCGCCGCGCCCCTGCCGCGTGGTCACGAAGCCCTCCGCGCGAAGCGCCGCCACGGCCTCGCGCACGACCGTGCGGCTGACGCCGAAGGCCTGCATGAGCTGGGCCTCCGTCGGCAACTGCGCGCCGACCGGCAGGTTGCCGCGCACGATCTCCGCCCGGATCTGCGCGACGAGCCGCGAGGCGAGGCTGGGCGAGGGCGTCAGTCGGCCGGCGTCGGTGCTGAGCATGGCATCCTCCGCGCGGTCCGGTCGCGGCTGCCGCGCATCACCGCTTCACCAGGTTGTTCTCGATATAGGCGAAGTCGATGTCCTGGCCGAGGCCGGGCTCGTCGCGCAGGTGGACGTAGCCGTCCGCGTCCATCTCGTCGTCGATCCGCTTCATGTAGGCGGGCGGGACGTCGTAGTCGATGAAGGGGTGCAGCAGCCCGCGCTCGTAGTAGGTGGTGTTCTGGATCGCGGCGCAGACGGCGAGGTTGGCGGCGCCCGTGCCGTGCACCTCGCAGCTCATGCCGAAGCTCTCGGCGAGGCGCGCGACCTTCATGGACGGGCCGATGCCGCCGACGTCCCAGACGCCGGTGCGCACCATGTCGCAGGCGTTCTTGGCGACCCACTCGGCGCGGATCCAGTGCTTGCCCAGCAGGGTCTCGGGACCGAGGATGTTGAGCTTCTGCAGATTGCCCGACAGCCACTGGTAGGACGAGATCGAGGCCTCCTCCATGGGCTCCTCCATCCACAGGAAGCCCAGTTCCTCCAGCTTCTGGCCGAGCCAGAGCGTGTCGGCGCGGCTGTACCAGTGGTTGGGATCGAGCATCAGCGGAATGTCGGGCCCGACCGCCTCGCGCACGGCGGCGCAGGCGAGATAGTCGGCCTTGACGCTCGGCGCGCCGGGGATGGGCGGCATCCAGGTGTGCAGCTTGACGGCCTTGTAGCCGCGCTCCTTCACCAGCCACTGCGCGTAGCGGCCGTAATCCTCCGGCGTCGCCAGTCCGTTCTCCAGGTCGTCGCCGCACATGGTGGAGCCGTAGGCGAGGATCTTGTCGCGATAGCCGCCGAGCAGCTTCCACACCGGCTGGCGCGTGATCTTGCCGACGAGATCCCAAAGGGCGAGGTCGACCGAGGTCAGCGTGCGGTCGTCCAGCCGGAAGCCGCTGCCGCGCTGCCATTTGTACAGGGCGTACCAGATCTTTTCCGTGCGCATCGGATCGGCGCCGAGCAGCACGGGGCGGACATAGGCCTCCAGCAGCTCCTCGCGTGCATCGGAGGGGCTGACGATGGTGTGGCCCTGGATGCCTTCGTCGGTGGTGATCGTGAAGAGGGCCATCTTCGCGGGGTGCGCCGGCCCCGGATGCGAATGGCCATCGGAATCCTTCACCTGGTGGCTCTCGTAGGTGAAGGTCTTGGCGCTGACGTCGATGATTTTCACGGAAAGACCCCTTCTGCGGCAGTTTCATTCGCCATAGGCATCGCTCGCCCTGAGCAGCCTGGCGGTATAGGGCTCGCGCGCCCGTCCGGCGGCGAGATCGGTCGTGGTGATCTCCTCGACGATCCGGCCCGCCTCCATGACCGCCGAGCGCTCGCACATGTGGGCGACCACGGCGAGGTCGTGGCTGACGAGCAGGAAGGTGAGGCCCTGCCTATCGCGCAGGTCGCACAGCAGGTTGAGGATCTCTGCTTGGACCGACACGTCGAGCGCCGACGTCGGTTCGTCG
>JAIYAB010000281.1 GCA_027489275.1 Hyphomicrobiales bacterium | reverse complement strand
CGCAGCCGACGACCACGGATCGGAGCAGCGTCACGCGTGTGTCTCCTCTCCCGGCGGGCCGGCGGCCGCGGCGGGGATGCTCGCCTCCAGACTCTCCCGGATCTTGGCCAGGAGGTCGTGCTTGACCATGTCGTAGCCGAGGTCGACGGCGGCGGCGAGGCCGGTCGGGTCGGTGCCGCCATGGCTCTTGATGACGATGCCGTCCAGCCCGAGGAAAACCCCGCCGTTCACCTTGCGGGGATCCATCTTGTCGCGCAGCGAGTCGAACGCGCTCTTGGCGAAGAGGTAGCCGATCTTCGCCATCAGGGTGCGGCTCATGGCTGAGCGCAGGTAGGAGGCGATCTGCTTGGCCGTGCCCTCGGCCGTCTTCAGCGCGATGTTGCCGGCGAAGCCCTCGGTCACGACGACGTCGACCGAGCCCTTGCCGATGTCGTCGCCCTCGACGAAGCCGGCATAGTTCATGTGCGGGAAGTCCTGCTCGCGCAGCATGCGCCCGGCCGACTTGACCTCCTCGACGCCCTTGATCTCCTCGACGCCGACATTCAGCAGCCCGACGGTCGGGCGGTCGATGTCGAACACGATGCGGGCCATGGCCGAGCCCATCACCGCCATGTCGATCAGGTGGCGCGCATCCGCGCCGATCGTGGCTCCGACGTCGAGGACGATGCTCTCGCCGCGCGTGGTCGGCCAGATCGCAGCGATCGCAGGACGATCGACATGCGCCATGGTGCGAAGACAGAACTTCGCCATGGCCATCAGCGCGCCGGTGTTGCCCGCGGAGACCGCGACGTCGGCCTCCCCGCGCTTCACCGCCTCGATGGCCCGCCACATGGAGGACACCCGCCGGCCCTGGCGCAGGGCCTGGCTCGGCTTGTCGTCCATGCGCACCGCCACCTCGGTGTGGTGGAAGGTGGTGACGGCCTTCAGCTTGGGATGCTGGTCCAGCACCGGGAGGCACTGGTCCTGGTTGCCGAAGATCACGAAGGTGCTGTCGGGATGCCGATGCAGCGAGATCGCCGCCCCCGGGATCACGACGGCGGGCCCGTGATCGCCGCCCATCGCGTCCAGCGCTATCCTCACCGGTCGTGTCATGAGTTGCGAATCTGGCCTTCGGGCGTCGGATCGCGGGGGCCGAAGCGCCTCCCGCAAAGGAGCGCGGACAATAGCTGAGCGGCCGGGCGAGGCAACTGATTTCCCGGCGTCGTCACGCCTTGTCCGGCCGCTTCAGTCCGGCGAGCGCGGCGAAGGGCGACTCCTCGCCCGCCTCCCCCGCCCCCCAGGCGAAGTCGACGCCCGGCTTGCGGGGATAGGGGTCGAGAGCGAGCGACAGGAACTCCGCGGTGACCCCGCCGAGATCGATCCGGCCGCCGACGATGGGGTCAGGCGCGTCGAGGTTGACCTCGTGCTCGCCCTCCCCGTCGTCCCGCTCACGCGTCGAGGGCTCGACGAACTTCACGTCCACCGCCTCGTCGACCTGCGCCGGAAACGGCTCCAGGCTCACGACGCAGGTCTGCGTCACCGCGGCCTTCACGTCGCCCTTTACAAGGACGGTGCGGCCCCTCCTGTCGACGCGGAACGTGCCGACCAGCCGGTCGATCGCGATCAGGCCGAAGTCGCGCGCCAGACGCGCGCGCTCGTCCGCCGTCGCCTCGACGGTGTAGTCGAGGCCGAGGCCGGGGATCGAGTCGATCTGGATCGGCCGGGAGAGCGGCAGGGCATGCGGAGCGCTATCAGTCATCGGGGCACGTCCTGGCGCGAGGGCGGCGGCGGGAACGGCAGCCGCGCGGCCACGAAATCGTCGAAGCCCGCGCCGTCCAGCGCTGCGATGGACGCCCGCACATAGCCGGCCATCAGCGCGGGGGCGTCCGCGACGGCGGGTTTGTTCGCGTAGAGATTGCGCGCCAGCGCTTCCGCCAGCAGGGCGTCGCCGCCGGACGTCGCGGCCACCGCCTGCTCGTAGGCCTTGCCGCGGCCGTAGAACGCGCTGGCCAGCGTCTTCATGCGCTTGGGCACGCTTATATCGCCGACACCGAGCTCGCGCAGCGCCATGTCGAAGTGACGGAACACGGCATCGACGAGATCCTGCGCGAGGTCGCCGGCCGGGTCCGGCAGCGCCTTGAGCCGCCGCAGCGCGACGAAGACATGCAGGGTCAGGAGGTCGAATCGGCCTTCCACGGTGTCGGGGACGCCCAGTTCGGCATAGAAGCCGGGCCGCCGCGCCGCATCGGACAGGGCGAGGTAGAGCCCGTCGACGATGGCGGCGTTGGGGTCGCGGCGGCGGAAAAGTCCGAGGATCATGGTCTCAGCGGATGTAGGGGAGACGCCGGCGGACGCAAGGGGAGCGACCCGCGGAGAGCGGTGGTGTCGGGAGCCATCGGGTTCCCGGCCGGGGTGGCGCTTCTTGCATTTGCCATGGTGGCGGGTTACGGCATCGCCGCTCGGACCTGCAAGGGAAATCCTCCGTGCGGGGTCGATTCGCCTGTCTTTGCCGCGCCGTCGTCGCAGCGCCCCTGTCCGCCGCGCCCGCCTTCGCCGAGGGAGTTTCGCATGCAGCGTCCTGATCGCACCCGCCGCCGTCGGCTCGCCTCCGGCCGGGCCGGGGCCGTGGCCCTGCGACTGGCGGCTGCCGTCGCCGCCGGTATGGTCGTCGCCGCCTGCAACTCCGAACCGATCGTCAGCGGCTACGTCGCCGACGAGAAGACCCTGGCGGAACTCAAGCCCGGCACCTCGGCCGAAGCCGTGCTGGCGGCGCTGGGGACGCCTTCGACAGTGTCCACGGTCGGCAACCAGACCTGGTACTACATCACCCAGATGAAGTCCCAGCGGTTCAAGTTCATGCAGCCGACCATCGTCGACCAGCGGGTGCTCGCCGTGAACTTCAACAAGAACATGAAGGTCGAGCGCGTCGCGAGCTACGGCCTGCAGGACGGCGTCGTGTTCGACTTCATCAGCCGCACCACCCCCACGGGCGGCTCCGAGCTCTCCCTCGTCCGCCAGATGCTGAACGCCACCGGCCTCGGCGGCTGAGCGCCCGCCCTTCTCACACGCCGCCTCCTCGCCTCCGGCCGGTCCGACGGAACGCATGCCGGCGTTCCGCGTTGGCCGGGACAGACGGAGGCGAACATGCCGGTCGATCTTCCCCCGCGCCGCGGCCGAACCATCGATCCCGCAAGGGACGGGGCGCACAGTGCCCTGCCCGGAGCAGGCATCGTGATCGCGGTCATCGTCGCCTGCGTCGTCACGACGCTGGTGTTGGTGCGACTGGTGGTATGAGGGGCTCTTATTTCGGCGCTCCGGCCTCCCCATATGACCGTGCGTCGGAAGCGTTCAGCTTCCCCCTCGAGACGATGGATGACCGATGGCCACCATGTCCCTGTCCCGCGCAGGACGCACGATCTTCGCCGCCGTTGCGGCGCTCGCCTTTATCGGAATTGCCGCTGCGGAAGCCCGGCCCGGCAAGGGCAGCAGCATGGGTAGCCGCGGCGACCGGACCTATTCCGCGCCCCCGTCCACCGCGACCGCCCCCAATTCCGCGGCGCCCGTCGAGCGGTCGATGACGCGCCCCGACGCGTCGCCCGGCATGGCCGCGCAGCGGCCGGCAGGCGCGCAGCCCGGCGGAATGTTCAGCCGACCCGGCTTCCTCGGCGGGCTTCTCGGCGCGGGTCTTCTCGGCATGCTGTTCGGCGCCGGCTTCTTCGGCGGCCTCGGCAGCCTGACGGCCATCCTGGGCCTGGTTCTTCAGGCGGCCCTGATCGTCGGCGTCATCATGCTCGCGGTGCGGTTCTTCCGCAGCCGGCAGGCGCCTGCCATGGCCGGCGCCGCGGCCGGAGCCGGAGCCGGAGCCGGCGCAATGGCGCGCTCGTCGACCGACTTCGCAACCGGCGGCGCGAACGCGCCCGGCCGGGGCGGATCGGGTCCGGTTGCGCCGAGCGCCGCGGGGCCGACGGACACCGTCGGCATCGGCCCGGACGACTACGACGCCTTCGAGCAGAACCTGAAGGCAGTGAATGCCGCATGGGATGCCGAGGATCTCGCCGCGCTGCGGGGCCTCGCGACCCCGGAGATGGTCTCCTACTTCGCTGAGGAGCTGGCGCAGAACGCCGGACGCGGCCTGCATGACCGCGTCTCCGACGTCACGCTGCTGCAGGGCGACCTCGCCGAGGCGTGGCGCGAGGGCCGCACCGACTACGCCACCGTCGCGATGCGTTTCTCTCTCGTCAACGCGATGGTCGAGCGGGCCGGCGGCACGGTGGTGGAAGGCAATGCCGACGTCGCGCAGGAGGTCACCGAATTGTGGACCTTCCGCCGCGAGACGCCCGGCGGCTGGATGCTCTCGGCCATCCAGCAGGCCTGATCGAACCTCGGTTCAACCTCATCGGAACGGCCCCGCCTCGCGGCGGGGCCGTTTCGTTTCGGACCACAGCCTCCTATGCGGGCGCCGCCAGCGCCGCCGAGCCTTCGGCGAGATCGGCCTTCAGCGCGCGGTGGACCGCGCGGGAGGCCGCGACCGCGCCCTTCTCGGCGAAGGCCTCGTGGTTGGCCTCGATGTCGTCGAGGTCGTAGCAGTAGTTCACCATCAGCCCGAAGGACTGGCGCAGGCCCTTGGGCGAGAGATCGCCGAGCGGGTTGAGCCGCTCGAGCCGCGCGCCGTTGCCGAGGTGGAAGCGCGCCACCGGATCGACGGGGCGTCCCCGCGGCGTGCGCGCCTTCAGGAAATAGGCCGCCGCGGCCGGCAGCACCGCCCGGCGCGCCGTCTCGGCGCGGGCAGCATCGGCGACGAAGCCGGGATCGTCGAGCACCGCGAGCGCGCGCCGCACCGCCGGGTCGAGCATCGTATCGTCAGGGGTTTCGCGCTGGGCCTTCACCCAGGCTGCGAAGCCGGGAACGGGCGAGAGCGTGACGAACGTCTTCAGGTTCGGCAGTTCGCGCTTCAGGTCCTCGACCACCTGCTTGATGAGGAAATTGCCGAAGGACACGCCGCCCAGCCCCTGCTGCGTGTTCGAGATCGAATAGAACACCGCCGTGTTGGCCTCCGTCGCCGGGATCGGCTTGCGCTCGAGGTCGAGCAGCGGCGCGATGGCGGCGGGCGTTTCGGTCGTGAGCGCCACCTCCACGAAGATCAGCGGCTCGTCCACGAGTTGCGGATGGAAAAAGGCGAAGCACCGCCGGTCTGTCGGCTCCAGGCGATTGCGCAGGTCGTTCCAGTCGCGGATCTCGTGCACCGCCTCGTAGCGGATGATCTTCTCCAGGATGTTGGCCGGGGTCGTCCAGTCGATGTGGCGCAGCACGAGAAACCCCCGGTTGAACCATGACGCGAAGAGGTGGGTGAAGTCGCGGTCGACGCAGGCGAGGTCCGGGTGGTCGGGCAGCAGCGCCAGCAGGTCCGCGCGCATTCGCACGAGGGCCGAGGTGCCGCCCGGAGCGAGGTTGAGGCGGCGGAACAGCTCCTGCCGGCGCGCTTCGGCGGCGAGAGCGAGATCGGACGCCGCTTCCGCGTCGCCCGTCTCCCGCCACGCCGTGATCGCGGCCTCCAGCCGCGCCGGATCGGGCCCGAACCGCTGCGCCAGTTCCGACAGGAACGCCAGCCGCGCCGGCGGCGTGGCCGCCCGGTAGCCGTCCAGGATCGTGCGCGCCAGCGCCACGCCAGACGCCTCGCCGCGCCGCGACAGGAGCTGGTCGGCGTATTTCGGCAGGTCCGCCCCCAGAATGGGTCCGCGCGGCAGACCCAGCAGCGCGCGGCTGCGGTCGGTGAGGGTGGAGAGCATGTCGGAGAAGAAGCTCGACGGCATGGCACCTCGCTTCGCGGACCGGTCCGGTTCCGCCAATCGCCCCCGCCGCGAGTGTGCCGGAAGGTCCGTGGCGGCGGCAAGGCCGACCATCGGAGGGCGCGACCGGAGCGAACCGCCCCCGCCCGCGGCGGTTGATTTATCAGCGACCGCCATGCGAGCGTCCGCGCGAGCCCGGAGCACGACCATGGACCTTCTCACCCGTCCCGCCACCGAGATCCTGGCCGCGCTGGGGCGGCGCGAGGTTTCGGCCGTCGACCTGCTCGATGCGACGCTGGCGCGCATCGACGCGCTGAGCCCGCGCATCAACGCCGTCGTCGCGCGCGACGACGCGGCGGCGCGGCAGGCCGCGCGCGCCAGCGACGAGCGGCGCGCCAAGGGGCTCGACGGCCTTCTCGAGGGCCTTCCGATGACCATCAAGGACGCCTACGACGTCGCAGGCCTCATCTCGACGGCCGGGGCTCCCGCGTGGCGGGAGCGCGTGCCGGACGTCGACGCCGTGCCTGTGGCGCGGCTGCGCGCGGCGGGCGCCGTGATCCTCGGCAAGACGAACGTGCCGCCCTGGTCAGCCGACTGGGTGTCGGACAATTCCCACTACGGGCGCACGAACAACCCGTGGAACCTCGACTTCAGCCCGGGCGGCTCGTCGGGCGGCGCCGTCGCCGCGCTGACGACGGGCATGACCGCGCTCGAGCTCGGCTCGGACCTCGTCGCCTCGATCCGCTGGCCGGCCCATGCGATGGGCGTCTTCGGACTCAAGCCGACCTGGGGGCTCGTTTCGATGCGCGGCCACCGCCCGCCCGCCCCGGGGATCGACATCGAGGGCGACCTTGCCGTCGCCGGCCCGCTCGCCCGCTCGGCGCGCGACCTCGACCTGATGCTCTCG
>JAIYAB010000177.1 GCA_027489275.1 Hyphomicrobiales bacterium | reverse complement strand
TCCAGTTCGTCGGCGAGGTGTGCGCCCCATTCGGGCTGGCCGCGCGAGAAGGCCTGCTCGGCCCGGTTGTAGGTGTGCGGCAGATGGTCGACGCCGGTGAGCAGCCCGCCGAAGAATTTCCGGTTGTTGACGATGCCGCCGACCGAGATGCCGCCGAAGCCGACGCCGTGATAGCCGCGCTCGCGGCCGATCAGGCGTGTGCGCTGGCCCTGGCCGCGCACGTTCCAGTAGGCGAGCGCGATCTTCAGAGCGGTGTCGACGGCCTCCGAGCCCGAGTTCGTGAAGAACACGTGGTCGAGGTCGCCGGGCGCCATGGCGGCGATCCGCGAGGCGAGCTGGAAGGCCTTCGGATGGCCGAACTGGAAGGTCGGCGAGAAGTCGAGCTCGGCCGCCTGCTTCTGGATCGCCTCGACGATCGGCTTGCGGTTGTGGCCGGCATTGCAGCACCACAGGCCGGCGACGCCATCCAGCACGTGGCGGCCTTCCGGAGTGATGTAGTGCATGTCCTTCGCGCCTGAAATCATCCGCGGGTTCTTCTTGAACGAGCGGTTGGCGCTGAAGGGCAGCCAGAAGGCCTCGAGGTCGTTGGGAGCCGCGGACTGGCTCGTGAACTGGTCGTGGGCGGCCGACATGGCGTGCGTCTCCGGAAAGTCAGATGTGTCGTGAAAGCGTAGCAGGAGCGGTCGCGCTGGGGAAGGTTGCGCCGGCCGCAGGAGACGCGAGTCTGCGTCGTGCAGGCGGCATCCTTTCGCAGATTCTGCGACGGACCGCCCGTCGTGGCGCATGGGGCGTCGGTGTTGTCCCGTATGGGGTACCGACGCTGCGGGATTGCTATAGTCCGCGCGACCGAACCAGGAGAGTTGAAACGTGCTGCGCGGCCTTGTCCTTATCGTTCTCCTCGCCGTCGGCGTGGCTGCCGCCTGGTGGACGTGGGGCCGGGGTCACCCGGTCACGACCATCGCCGTCAGCCGTGGAAGCGCCGCGGAAGTCGTCTACGCGACGGGCACGGTCGAGCCTGTGCGCTGGGCGAAGGTCGTTCCTCTCCAGCGCCGACGCCTGACCCAGCTCTGCGACTGCGAGGGCAAGCCGGTGACGGCCGGGCAGGTTCTCGCCCGCCAGGACGATGCCGAGGAACGTGCCGGCCTCGAGGAACTGGAGGCGCGACGCGCGCTCATCGAGAAGGAGTTCCAGCGCCTGAGCGGCCTGCTGGAGCGCAACGCCGCCTCCGTCATCGCCGTCGATGCCGCGAACACCGCGCTCAAGGAATCGGCCGCTCGGATCACCGTGATGAAGGAAAAACTCGACGCGCTCGTGCTGCGCTCGCCGATGGACGGTGTCGTGCTGCGCCAGGATTTCCACCTCGGCGAGATCGTCGGGCAGGGCGACGTCGTGTTCTGGGTCGGCCAGAAGACGCCGCTGCGCATCGTCTCCGAGGTCAACGAGGAGGATGTCCCGCGCGTCCGGCCCGGGCAGACCGTGCTGCTGCGCAACGAGGGCTTCGGCGGCAAGCCGCTCGTCGCCACGGTGTCCGACATCACCCCGAAGGGCGATCCGATCGCCAAGACCTTCCGCGTCTATCTCGGCCTGCCCGACGATACGCCCCTGCTCATTGGCATGAGCGTGGAGGCCAACATCGTCGTGCGCGAGAAGGCGAACGCGCTGCTCGTGCCGGCCGAGGCGATCGCAGGGGGCGCGGTCTTCCGCGTCGATGGCGACCGTGTCCGCCGCGTCACGGTCACGACCGGCATTCGCGGCACGCGGATGGTGGAGATCACGGCGGGCCTGTCGGAGGGCGACCGGATCGTTTCGCCAGCCGGCGAGTTGCGCGACGGGGACCGCATCCGCATCGAGCCGGCCGCTCCGACGGGAGGCTGAATTATGAACCTCGTGTTCGACGTCGCCTTCACTCATGTTCGCTCGCGGCTGCGCCAGACCATCGTTGGCGTGCTCGGCGTCGCCACCGGCGTCGGCTTCTCGGTCATGATGGCGGGCCTGATGGAGGGCTCGCAGCGCGACTTCATCCGACAGCTCGTCGACAGCCTGCCCCACATCTCGGTCGAGGACGACCGCCGCGAGGCCACGCGCCAGCCGGCCGACGACGTCTATGCCGCGGCGCAAATCCACAGCCTGTCCACGGAGGCCGAGCGGCGCGGGATCAAGAATCCGCTTGCCATCATCGCGTCGCTGGAGGGCTGGATCCCCGGCGCCGTCGCGCCGTCCGTGCAGGCCAAGGCGATCATCCGCTTCGGCAGCCGCGACACCGCCGCCACGGTGATCGGGATCGACCCGCGTCGCGAGACGAAGGTGTCGGAACTCGCCACGCAGATGAAACAGGGGACGCTGGACAGCCTCTTCAAGGCCTCCAACGCCATCATCCTCGGCGACAGGCTGGCGAGCCGGATCGGCGTACGCGTCGGCAACACGCTCTCCGTCACGGCCGCTGACGGCAGGCCGCTCTATGCGCAGGTCGTCGGCCTGTTCCATTCCGGCAACCGCATGATCGACGATACGCAGGCCTACACGCTGGTGCGCACCGCGCAGGTGCTGGCCAACCAGACCGGGTTGGTGAACGAGCTGCGCGTGCGCGTGGCGGACGCGATGGCCGCGCGCGAGGTCGCCGCGCGCATCGAGACGCAGACCGGCTACAAGGCGGTGTCGTGGCAGGAAGCGCACGAGGATCTTCTGTCGGCCTTCCAGATCCGCAACGCCATCATGTTCATGGTGGTCGGCGCCATCTTGCTGGTGGCCTCCTTCGGCACCTTCAACATCGTCTCCACGATCACCCACGAGAAGGCCCGCGACATCGCCATCATGAAGTCGCTCGG
>JAIYAB010000208.1 GCA_027489275.1 Hyphomicrobiales bacterium | reverse complement strand
GGCACGGCCTCGCCTACACCCGCTTCGGCAAGGTGAACCTGCGCAACGCCCGGCACGCCGACGACCCGCGCCCCCTCGATCCGCAATCGACCTGCCCGGCCGCGCGCGACTACAGCCGCGCCTATCTCCACCATCTCGTGAAGGCCGGCGAGATCCTCGGCATGATGCTGCTGACCTGGGTGAATCTCGCCTACTACCAGGACCTGATGGACGGCCTGCGCCGCGCCATCGCCGAAAAGCGCTTCGACGACCATGTCGCGGCGGTGAAGGAGGGGTGGGAGAAGGGCGACCCGGTGGCGTGAAGGACCGCTGCACCATGCTGCGTCCTTCGAGACGGCCGCTGCCGCGGCCTCCTCAGGATGAGGAGAGTGGTGGTTTGGGCCGGTAAGTCTCTGTTTCAAAATAAGAATGTCCTCATCCTGAGGAGCGGTCCAAAGGACCGCGTCTCGAAGGACGCACCTTCTTGCCGCCCCAGCATCCCGGCGCCGCACCATGCTGCGTCCTTCGAGACGGCCGCTGCCGCGGCCTCCTCAGGATGAGGGGCATTGAGCGAGGTCGGGAAACGGGTGGACGGCCGCCAACCAAACGAACGGGCAAAGCAGCATGCGTTGCGCGGGGCGCGACGCAGGTCTACCTGACAGGGCGGCGCGGGGCCGCTATATAGCCGGCGGGGCGGCCGGGACCGCCGGGATCCGTGGAGAACAAGCATGACAGGCTCGCAGCGCAGCAGCGCCGGGCTCGACGCTCGCCGTCGCCGCATCCTGTTTCGCTCGTGGCATCGCGGCATCCGCGAGATGGACCTGATCATGGGCCAGTTCGCGGACGCCCATATCGGCGAACTGACGGACGCCGAGCTCGACGTGTACGAGCAGCTCATCGAGGTGCCCGACCGCGACCTGTTCACCTGGCTCACCGATGCCGTTCCGACGCCTGAAAACTATGACACGCCCGTCTTCCGGAAGGTGAAGGCGTTCCACACCCACATGGCGCCGATCCACGTCTGAGGACCGGGGACGCCGCCGCGTCCCCTTGCAGTGACCGACATGGCCAAGACCACCCCCCTGAGCCGCGCCGCCGATCTCATCCGCCGGCGCGAGAGCTTCGTTCTTTCGTCGGTCCCCGACGGCTTCGACGCCATGGCGGTGGCCGATCTCGTGCGCGCGGCCGCGCGTGACGGCGGCGAGCGCCCGGCGGCGCTGGTGGTGGTGGCGCGCGACGGCCAGCGCATGGCGGCGCTGGAGAATGGCATCGCCTTCGTCGCCCCCGACATCGAGGTCCTGACGCTGCCGAGCTGGGACTGCCAACCCTACGATCGCGTGTCCCCAAATGCGGCGATCTCGGCGCGCCGCATGACGGTGCTGGCCCGGCTCGCGCGCTCCCGCTCCGGCGAGGAGCGGCCGCGCGTCCTGCTGACGACCGTGAACGCCATGGTCCAGCGCGTGCCGCGGCGCGCGAAGGTGGCCGTCGAGACCTTCTCGGCCGCGCCGGGCAACGTCGTCGACACGCGCGACCTTGCCGCCTGGCTGGAGAACAACGGCTTCCTGCGCACTTCCACTGTGCGCGAGACCGGCGAATACGCGGTGCGCGGCGGCATCATTGACCTGTTTGCGCCGGGCGTGCCCGTGCCGGTCCGCCTCGACTTCTTCGGCGACACGCTGGAATCCATCCGCTCCTTCGATCCGGAGACGCAGCGCACGGTGGGCCAGATGCGCGCGCTCGACCTCGTGCCGATGAGCGAGGTCCAGCTCACCACCGAGACGATCCGTCGCTTCCGGCAGAACTACGTGACGCTGTTCGGCGCGGCTACGCGCGACGATACGCTGTACGAGGCGATCAGCGAGGGGCGGCGGCATCCGGGTCTGGAGCACTGGCTGCCGCTGTTCCATGAGGGGCTCGACACGCTGTTCGACTACTGCGCCGACACGCCGATCGTGCTCGACGCGCTGGCCGACGATGCCGCGGGCGAGCGGCTGTCCCAGGTCGCGGACTATTTCGAATCCCGCAAGGCGGCGCTGGACCGCACGGGCGCGGACAAGGCGGCGCAAGGCAGCGGAGCGCCCTACAAGCCGCTGGCGCCCGACCAGCTCTATCTGGCGCCCGATGAATGGGCGCGGCGGATCGCGGAGGCGTCGACCGTGCGCCTGACGCCGTTCGCCCAGCCCGAGGGCGCCGGAGGGCGCACCATCGTCGACATCGGCGGCCGGCAAGGGCGCAACTTCGCGGCGGAACGGGCCACCGAGGGCGAGTCCGGCGCTGCCAACGTGTTCGATGCCGCGGTCGCCCACGTCCGCGCCCTGCAGGGCGACGGCAAGCGCGTCATCGTCGCGGCATGGTCGGAGGGGTCGCGGGAGCGGCTGTCCCATGTGCTCGGCGACCACGGGCTGAAGGGCACGGTCGCGGTGTCGGCGCTGGCGCATGCGCAGGCGCATCCCCGCAACGTCGCGACGCTGGCGGTCTGGGGCCTCGAGAGCGGCTTCGAGACCGCGGACTGGGCGGTGGTCAGCGAGCAGGACATCCTCGGTGACCGCCTCGTGCGGCGGGCCAAGAAGGCGCGGCGGCCGCAGGACATCATCGGCGAGGTCGGCAGCCTCACGCAGGGCGATCTCGTGGTCCATGTCGACCACGGCATCGGCCGTTTCGTCGGGCTGAAGACCATCGACGCCGCCGGCGCGCCGCATGACTGCCTCGAGATCCACTATGCTGGCGGCGACAAGCTGTTCCTGCCGGTCGAGAACATCGAGCTGCTCTCGCGCTACGGGTCCGAGGACACCGAGGTCGCGCTCGACAGGCTGGGCGGCGGCGCGTGGCAGGCGCGCAAGGCCAAGCTCAAGCAGCGCATCCGCGAGATGGCGCAGGCGCTGATCAAGGTCGCCGCGGCGCGCGCATTGCGCGAGGCGCCGCGCTTCGTGCCGTCCGACGGCCTGTACGACGAATTCTGCGCGCGCTTCCCCTACGACGAGACGGACGACCAGCAGACCGCCATCGATTCAGTGCTCGACGATCTCAGCCAAGGCCGCCCGATGGACCGGCTGATCTGCGGCGACGTCGGCTTCGGCAAGACGGAAGTCGCCCTGCGCGCGGCCTTCGCGGTCGCGCTGTCGGGCCGGCAGGTCGCCGTGGTCGTTCCGACGACGCTGCTGGCGCGTCAGCACTTCAAGACCTTCGACGACCGGTTCCACGGGCTGCCCGTGCGGATCGCCCAACTGTCCCGGTTCGTTCCGGCAGCGGAACAGAAGCAGGTGAAGGCGGGGCTCGTCGACGGCACCGTGGACATCGTCGTCGGCACCCACGCCCTTCTCGGC
>JAIYAB010000171.1 GCA_027489275.1 Hyphomicrobiales bacterium | reverse complement strand
GTGGGCCCGCGCGCCATCGGCTACGTGCTCGGCATCGCCAAGGCCTACACGACCCGCGTCGGCGGCGGCCCCTTCCCGACCGAGCAGGACAACGAGATCGGCAACCGCATCGGCGAGCGCGGCCGCGAGTTCGGCACGGTGACGGGCCGCAAGCGCCGCTGCGGCTGGTTCGACTCCGTGCTGGTGCGCCAGACGGTGAAGACCTCCGGCATCGACGGCATCGCGCTCACCAAGCTCGACATCCTCGACGGGTTCGACGAGATCAAGGTGTGTGTGCGCTACACGCTGGATGGCGTCGAGATCGACCACCTTCCGGCGAGCCAGGGCGCGCAGGCGCGCGTCGTCCCCGTCTACGAGACCATCGAGGGCTGGACCGGCTCGACGGCCGGCGCGCGCTCCTGGGCCGAGCTGCCGGCGCAGGCGATCAAGTATGTCCGGCGCATCGAGGAGCTGATCGGCGCGCCTGTGGCCATTCTCTCGACCAGCCCCGACCGCGAGGACACGATCCTCGTGCAAAATCCCTTCGAGGCTTGACCGTTAGCGCAAGCGGGACGATCTGATCGACATGGCAGACTACTATCCGCTGATCTCCCGTGCCGTTGCCAATCTCGGGCCGAGCACCCCCGAGCAAAGGCGCGACCTCTATGCCCGCGCCACGAACGCCCTGATCGGACAGCTCCGCAATTCGGATCCGCCGATCACGGAGGCGGACATCACGCGCGAGCGGCTCTCTCTCGAGGACGCCATCGGCCGCGTCGAGACCGAGGTCGCGGGAGGACGGGTCCGCGAGCAGGACCCGCGCGTGGAGCTGCCCCACGAGACGCCGCCGGTCTCCGAGCCGGCGCCGACGCCGGTCGCCGCGCGCGGCCCGTCCACGGGGCTCGATCCCGAGCCGGTCGTCGAGCCGCCGGCAGATCCGCACGAGGTCGATTTTCCGCGGCCCGAACCGGTGGACGAGGTCGTGCGGGAGCCCATCGCGATCGGGCGTCCGCGCCCGCCCGCGCCGCGCCTGGAGCAGCGCGACCGGCGTTGGGTCCGCGCCGCGGTCATCGGTGTCGCAATCGCGGTGGTGGTCGGCCTCACGGCGACCGCCGCCATCATGCTCAAGCACCAGCCGGCCGACTTCCAGCCTCAGGTTCCGGTCGCCAGCGCGCCCGCGGACGCCGAGCGCAAGGCGCAGGAACGGCTGCCGGGCGACGCGCCGCCGCCGGTGATCGCCGCGCCGGCAACGCCCATCCCACCCGCGCCGCCGGGGCGCGTGCCGCCCGCGCCTGTCGCGCCGCCGCAACAGCCTTCGCAGCAGCAGGTCGCCGCCGCTCCTGGTCCCGCGCCTGCGGCTCCGGCAACGACGGAGGCCGTGCCGCTCGGCATCCTGCAGCGCGCGCTGCTGGTCGAGGAACCGGAACAGGGCAGCAAGGAATTCAAGCAGACGGCCGGCCGCGTGCGCTGGCGTCTGGACAACGTCAGCGGCGGCGCCGGCGAACCGCTCGACGCGGCCGTTCGCGCCGAGATCGAGGTGCCGGAGGCCGGGCTCAAGGTCGAGTTACTGCTGCGCCGCAATCGCGATGCGGCGCTGCCGGCCTCGCATACGCTCGAGCTGAAGTTCGTGTCCGCGGGGACCACTCCCAACGGCCCGGTGCGCGACGTGGGCGTGCCCGAGATGCGCCAGGACGAGACGATGCGCGGCACGCCGCTGGCCGGCATCGCCGTGCCGGTAACCGAGAACCTGTTCCTCACCGGCCTCTCGAACCTCGGCGGCGACGTCCAGCGCAACCTGGACCTGCTGCGCGGGCGAAACTGGCTGATGGTTCCCGTCCGCTTCACCAATGGGCGGCGGGCGCTGCTGCTGATCGAGAAGGGGCCTACCGGCACCCGCACCATCGCGGACGCCATCCAGTCCTGGCAGCAGGGCTGATCCTTCGGCCGGATCGACGGGCGCTGCGCCGGCGGATGCGGCGCGCTCTCAGGCGCGGGCGGCCGGCAGCGCGAGGCGACCAGCCTCGCGGCGGGCCACCGCTTCCCGCACGGCCTTCTGCACCTTCTCGAAGGCGCGCACCTCGATCTGGCGGACACGCTCGCGCGATACGCCGAACTCCGCGGACAGATCCTCGAGCGTCACCGGATCCTCGGAAAGACGTCGCGCCTCGAAGATGCGCCGCTCGCGCTCGTTGAGAACGCCGAGCGCCTCGCGCAGCGCGACGTGACGCTGCTCGGCCTCCTCCTGCTCGACGAGGATGCTCTCCTGGCTGGCGCTGTCGTCGGCCAGCCAGTCCTGCCATTCGCCGTCACCGTCGCCGTCGGCGCGGATGGGCGCGTTGAGCGAGGCGTCGCCGCCGAGGCGGCGGTTCATGTCGATCACCTCCTGCTCGGCGACGCCGAGCTTGGTGGCGATCGCCTTCACCTGGTCGGGGCGAAGGTCGCCCTCGTCCAGCGCCGAGATCTGGCTCTTCGCCTTGCGCAGGTTGAAGAACAGCTTCTTCTGGTTCGCGGTCGTGCCCATCTTCACGAGCGACCACGAGCGCAGGATGTACTCCTGGATCGACGCCTTGATCCACCACATGGCGTAGGTGGCCAGCCGGAAGCCCTTCTCGGGCTCGAAGCGCTTCACCGCCTGCATCAGCCCGACATTGCCTTCGGATATCACCTCGCCAATGGGCAGGCCGTAGCCGCGATAACCCATGGCGATCTTCGCCACGAGGCGCAGATGCGAGGTCACGAGCCGGTGCGCGGCGGCGGAATCGCCATGCTCGCGCCAGCTCTTGGCGAGCATGTACTCTTCCTGCGGCTGCAGCATCGGAAACTTGCGGATCTCGTCGAGATACCGCGACAAGCCGCCTTCGGCGGCAATGATCGGAAGGGCGCCGGATGCCATCTGTTCCTCCTTGGGGCCCCTCCTTGGGAGCGAGCCACGCCGCGGCCGCGTCCAGCCGACCGCTTCGTCAGATTATCATCATGCAGACCTTGACCGAAAGAGGGCAGTTTCGGCCATGAAGCTTGCAAACGCGCAAACCTTGCGAAGGGTTGCCCGTCTCACCCGGCCAGCGCCTCGACGAGCCCCGCCAGGTCTGGCGGAAGCGGGCTCTCGAAGAACACGTCCTCCCGGGTCACGGGGTGGCTGAAGCCGAGCTCGGCGGCGTGCAGCGCCTGGCGATGGAACCCCTCGACGGCCTCCCGCGCGGTCGGCGACAGCAGGCTCGCCTTCGTCTTGAAACCCGCCCCGTAGACCGCGTCGCCCAGCAGGGGATGCCCGAGATGGGCCATGTGCACCCGGATCTGGTGCGTGCGGCCGGTCTCCAGCCGGCAGATCACGAGACTGGCGGCCGGCGTGCCGTCCGAGCCGGCGAAGGTGCGCTCGACCTCGTAATGCGTGATCGCCTCCCGCCCGCGGTCGCGCGCCACCACCGCCATGCGGTCCCGATGGCGGTTGGAGCGGTCGATGTTGGCGTCGATCGTGCCGTGCTTGCGCGGGGGCACGCCCCACACGATCGCCCGGTAGGCCCGGACCAGCGAGCCGGTTCGGCCGTGGTCGGCGAACTGGTTGGCGAGGTGCTTGTGGGCGCGGTCGGTCTTGGCGACCACGAGCAGGCCCGTCGTGTCCTTGTCCAGGCGATGCACGATGCCGGGCCGCTTCACGCCTCCGATGCCCGACAGCGTATCGCCGCAATGGGCGATCAGCGCGTTGACCAGCGTCCCCGTCTCGTGGCCGGCGGCGGGATGCACGACCAACCCGGCCGGCTTGTCGAGCACGAGCAGGTCGGCGTCCTCGTGGACGACCGCGAGGGGGATGTCCTCGCCCTCCGGTTCGGCCGGCTCGGGCGGCGGAACGGCGACGACGATGCGCGCATCCGCATCGATCTTGCGGCCGGGATCGTCGATCACGCGGCCCCCCACCGTCACCTTGCCCTCCTGCACCAGCGCCTTCAGCCTCGTGCGCGACAGCGACGGAACGGCGCGCGCGAGGAAGCGGTCCAGCCGCTCGCCTTTGTCGGCTGCTCCCGCTACAAGCTCGATCGGCGCCGCGCCCGTCGGTTCCAGGCCCGTGTCGTCCGGACCCCCGTGGTCCGGAGCGTCGGTGTCCTGGCCCGTGGTCTCCTGGGTGCTCACGCGAAATCCTTTCTGCGTCGCCGAGGGACGACGATCCGATGACAGCCAGTCCAAGTCCCCCCGGCGGGGCAGCCGATGGCCCGGCCGACGCCGGCGAGCGGGATGCCGCGATGCGCGAGCAGGCCCGCCTCCTGGCGCTGAAGATCGTCGTGATCGTCCTGGGGGTCATCCTCGTGGCGATGGCCCTCGTGGTCTTTTCGACGCTGATCATACGCATCGTCAAGGGCGGCGGCGGATCGGCCCCGCCGGCGGTGACGTCCGCGGCCGGTCCGTCCGCTTCGGCCGGCGGCGCCGGGGCCATTCCCCCGGCCTCGGTGGCCGTGGTCGACGCCCCGCCCGCTTTGGCCGGCGGCGTCGCGCCGCGGGTCGTCTCGACGGCGATCGGGGAGGGCAGGCTCGCCGTCACGATGGAGGTCGGCGGCCGCCTCGTCGTCGTCGTCCACGACCTCGCCAGCGGCCGCGAACTGACGCGCTTCCAGCTTTCCCCCGCGCCCTGACACCTCCCGCCGCCCGCCGCGGCTCCCGGC
>JAIYAB010000117.1 GCA_027489275.1 Hyphomicrobiales bacterium | reverse complement strand
GCAGCAGAGGGCGATTGCCCGCCACCCGCGCCTGCCGTTTTACAACCTGAACATCGACGCCGGCGCGCTCTGGGCGCGGCGGCTGATCGACGGGCTCCTCGACCGGGAATACGGCCCGGCCGGGCCGGTCCACAGCCAGGCCGCGGAGTAGGCGATGCCGGCTCCCCTCGAATGGCGGCAGGCCCGCCTGCAGGCGTCACGCGACCTGACCGCCGACATCCGGCTGTTCGAGATCGCCGCGGAGGGTGATTTCGTGCCGCCGACGCCGGGCAGCCACGTCAATGTCGCCGTCCATGTCGAGGGCCGCGCCGACACGCGGTCCTACTCGGTCGTCGATGCGGGCCGCGACGGGCTCTACCGGATCGCGGTGAAGCTGCTTCCGCAGTCGCGCGGCGGCTCGCGCTACATGTGGAGCCTTCGTCCCGGGGCGCGGCTGGCGGTGTCGACGCCGGGCAATCATTTCGAGCTGCGGCGCGGCCGGCTCGAGTATCTGCTCCTCGCCGGCGGCATCGGCATCACGCCGATTCACGCGATGGCGACCGCGCTCGCCGAAGCCGGGGCGAATGTGCGCATGCTTTACGGCGCGCGCAGCCGCAGCGACTTCGCCTTCGCCGACGACCTCGCGGCCCTGCTCGGCGACCGGCTCCGCCTCGTCCCCGACGAAGAGGGCGGGCGCATCGACGTTGCGGGCGAAATCGCGGCGCTGCATCCCGAGGGCGAACTCTACATGTGCGGGCCGATCGGCATGATGGAGGCCGTCAAGCGGGCCTGGGCGGCGAGCGGCCGACCTGTCGACCATTTGCGCTTCGAGACCTTCGGCAACAGCGGCCGCTACGCGACGCTGCCGTTCACCGTGAAGATCCCGCGCCTGGGACTGGAGATCGAGGTGCCGCCGAACAGGACGATGCTGGAGGCCATCGAGGCCGCGGGCGTCGCCATGATCCACGACTGCAAGCGCGGCGAGTGCGGCCTGTGCGCCCTGCCCATCATCGAGACGGCCGGCGTCGTCGACCACCGCGACGTCTTCTTCAGCGACGAGGAGAAATCCTCCAACGCAAAGCTCTGTACCTGCGTGTCCCGCGTCGCGGGCGGCAGCATCAGCGTCGACACCGCGGACAGGGCGGCGTGATGAGCGAAGCGCCCTCTCCCCCTCTCGACATCGGGCAGGCCCGCGGCGCGAACGAGCGCGCGGTGACGCAGACGCTCCGCGCGCAACTGGAACTGCGCAAGCTGGTGCTGAGCGGCGAGCTCGCCCCCGGCGACCGGGTGTCCGAGCTGCAAATGGTCGATCGCCTCGGCGTCTCCCGCACGCCGGTTCGCATGGCGCTGGTGCGGCTGGAGGAAGAGGGCCTGCTGGAGGCCATTCCCTCCGGCGGTTTTGCGGTGAAGGCCTTCACCGAGCGCGAGGTGCTGGAGGCCATCGAGATCCGCGGAACGCTTGAAGGACTAGCGGCGCGGTTTGCCGCGGAGCGCGGCGTCGGGCGCGGCGAGCTCGACCGTGCGGCGCGCTGCCTCGACGCGCTCGACGAGGTGCTGCGCCCGGCCGGCGGAGAGATCGACCTGTCGCGCTACGTCGCGCTCAACGCCCAGTTCCACGACCTGCTGGTCGGCCTCGCCGGGAGCGAGGCGCTGGCGCGGCAGATCCAGCGCGCCTGCGCCCTTCCGTTCGCCTCGCCTAGCGCGCTCGTGCCGGTGCAGTCGGGCGCGCCGGGCGGACCCCATATTCTCGCCATCGCGCAGGACCAGCACCGCTGCGTGCTGGCCGCCATCGAGCGGCGCGAGGGAACCCGCGCCGAGGCGATCATGCGAGAGCATGCCCGCATCGCCCATCGCAACCTGGAACGCGCGCTCAGCAGCCAGGGAATGATGGATCTCGTGCCCGGATCGGCGCTCATCAAGCGACGGTTCGCACCGTGACCACCGCAGCCTCAATCAACAACCACCGGGAGGACCACCCATGATACGCAGACGCATTCTCGCCATGGCCGGCGCCGCCGTCCTCGCGCTCGGCCTCGGTTCGACGGCGCAGGCCCAGGAGACGGTCAAGATCGGCCTCGTCCTGCCGCTGACCGGCCCGTTCTCGTCGACCGGCCGCCAGATCGAGGCAGCCGCCCGCCTCTACATGCAGCAGAACGGCGATACCGTCGCCGGCAAGAAGCTGCAGCTCATCGTCAAGGACGACACGGGCACCGCCGACACGACCCGCCGCATCGCGCAGGAACTGATCGTCAACGACAAGGTGACCGTGCTGGCCGGCTTCGGTCTCACGCCGCTGGCGCTGGCGACCGCCCCGCTGTCGACGCAGGCGAAGACGCCGCAGGTCGTCATGGCGGCCGCGACGTCGATCATCACCGAGCAGTCGCCCTTCATCGTGCGCACCAGCATGACCTCGGCGCAGACGACCATGCCGCTCGCCGAATGGGCCGCCAAGAACGGCATCAAGCGCGTCGTGACGATCGTGTCGGACTACGGCCCGGGCATCGACGTCGAGAAGGCCTTCTCCGAGACCTTCACCAAGGCTGGCGGCCAGGTCGAGAACCTGCGCGTGCCGCTCGCCAACCCGGACTTCGCGCCCTTCCTGCAGAAGGCCGCGGACTCCAAGCCCGACGCCCTTCTCGTCTTCGTGCCGTCGGGCGTCGGCGCGCAGTTCATGAAGCAGTATGTCGAGCGCGGCCTCGACAAGAGCGGCATCCGCTTCCTCGGCGAGGGCAGCGTCACGGACGACGACATCCTGAACACGATCGGCGACGTCGCCATCGGCGCCGTTACCTCGCATCACTACTCCGCCGCCCACGACAGCCCCGAGAACAAGGCCTTCGTCGAGGCCTTCAAGAAGGCCAACCCGGGCATGCGTCCCAACTTCATGGCCATGGGCGGCTATGACGGCATGCACGTCATCTACGAGGGCCTGAAGAAGACCAACGGCCAGGGCGGCGAAGCCCTCGTCAACGCCATGAAGGGCCTGAGCTGGACGAGCCCGCGGGGCCCCGTGTCGATCGACCCGGAGACGCGTGATATCGTCCAGAACATCTACATCCGGAAGGTCGAGAAGGTGAACGGCGAGCTCTGGAACGTCGAGATCGCCACCTCGCCCGCCGTCAAGGATCCGGTGAAGGCCGCCAAGGCCAAGTAACGGCCGGCGTGCAAGGCCGGGGCGCCGCCGATCGCGGCGCCCCGTTCACGACAACGGGGCGGGAGGGCGCCGGTGCTGACCATTCTCTTCGACGGCATCGCCTATGGCATGCTGTTGTTCGTGCTGGCCTGCGGCCTGTCGGTCACGCTGGGGCTGATGAACTTCGTCAACCTCGCGCACGGCGCCTTCGCCATGGCGGGGGGCTACGTCACCGCCGTGCTGATGAACCGCTACGGCGTGCCGTTCCTCGCCACGCTGCCGCTCGCCTTCCTCATCCCCGCGCTGATCGGCGTGCTGCTGGAGCGCACGCTCTACGTTCGCCTCTACAACCGCGATCACCTCGACCAGGTGCTCTTCACCATCGGCCTCGTCTTCATGGCGGTGGCGGCGGTCGACTACACGATGGGCTCGCAGCAGCAGCTCATCTCGCTGCCGTCCTGGCTGCGCGGCCGGGTCGAGGTGCTCGGTATCCAGATCGGCATCTACCGCAGCTTCATCATCGCCGTGTGCGGCGTCCTCGTGGTGGTGCTGCAGCTCATCCTCAGCCGGACGCGCTTCGGCAGCCGGCTGCGCGCCGCCGTGGACGATCCGCGCGTCGCGGGCGGGCTCGGCATCAACGTCAACCTGATCTTCGGCATCACTTTCGCGGCCGGCTCCGGCCTCGCCGGCCTCGGCGGAGCCCTGGGCGCGGAGATCCTCGGCATGGACCCGACGTTCCCGCTGAAGTTCATGATCTACTTCCTGATCGTCGTCACCGTCGGCGGCACCACCAGCATCACCGGGCCGTTCCTGGCCTCGCTGCTGCTCGGCATCGCCGACGTCGCCGGCAAGTACTATGTGCCGAGCCTCGGCTCGTTCGTCATCTACACGCTGATGATCGTCGTCCTGGTGGTGCGCCCCCAGGGCCTGTTCGTCCGCGGGCGCTGAGCCGGAGACCGCCATGACGCCTTCCGGACCCGCCGCTTCGGCCACCAGGGCGCTCACCGGCGCCGGCCGCTGGGGCATCGGCGAGATCCTCTTCTGGATCGCCGCCGCCGCCACGCTGTTCTTCCTGCCCGAGCGGCACCTGATCCTAAACGAGATCGTCATCATCGGCCTGTTCGCCGTCTCGCTCGACCTGATCCTCGGCTATGCCGGGATCGTCTCGCTGGGCCATGCCGCCTTCTTCGGCCTGGGCGCATACGTCGCCGGCATCCTCGGCAAGCACGGCATGGGCGACCCGCTGTTCGGCCTCGCCGCGGCCGCGGTGGCGGCTGCCGTTCTCGGCCTGTCGACGAGCTTCCTCGTCATGCGAGGAACCGACCTCACCAAGCTCATGGTGACGCTCGGCGTCGCGCTGGTGCTGGGCGAGATCGCCAACCAGGCGTCCTGGCTCACCGGCGGCGCGGACGGGCTGCAGGGCGTAACGATCCTGCCGATCTTCGGCGTCTTCGAGTTCGACATCTTCGGCACGACGGCCTACGCCTACAGCCTCACCGTCACCTTCGTTCTGTTCGTGATCGCCCGGCGCATCGTCTCGTCTCCCTTCGGCCTGTCGCTGCGGGCCATCAAGGCGAATCCGTTGCGGGCCCGCGCGATCGGGATTCCCGTCGGCCGGCGGCTGGTCGCGGTCTACACGCTGTCGGCCGCCTATGCCGGCGTCGCCGGCGCGCTGCTGGCGCAGACGACGCAGTTCGTGTCGCTCGACGTCGTG
>JAIYAB010000295.1 GCA_027489275.1 Hyphomicrobiales bacterium | reverse complement strand
TCACTCGCCGCCGTTCCGGCCTTCGGCCCCGCGACGCCCGAGATCCTGCTGGCCGCCAGCGCCCTCGTCTTCATCCTGTGGGGGGCGTTCAAGGGTGAGCAGTCGGCGCGCGGGATCACGATCGCGTCGCTGCTGGTTCTGCTCTTCGCCGCCATCCTTGTGATGGCCCAGAGCGGCGACCGGGTGACGACCTTCAACGGCTCCTTCGTCAACGACGCCTTCTCGCGCTTCATGAAGGTGGCGACGCTGATCGGCTCCGGCGTTGCGCTCGCCATGTCGATCGACTTCTTCCGCACGGAGCGGATCGAGCGGTTCGAGTACCCGATCCTGATCATCCTCTCGACGCTCGGCATGATGATGCTGATCTCGGCGGGCGACCTGATCGCGCTCTATCTCGGCCTCGAACTGATGAGCCTCGCGCTCTACGTCGTTGCCGCCATCCACCGTGACAACCTGCGCGCGTCGGAAGCTGGCCTGAAGTATTTCGTCCTGGGCGCGCTGTCGTCCGGCATGCTGCTCTACGGCGCCTCGATCATCTACGGCATGACCGGCACGGTGTCGTTCGCCGGGATCGCCGCGACGCTGAAGGAGCAAGGCTCGGTCGGCGTGGTGTTCGGCCTCGTTTTCGTGATGGCCGGCCTGTCCTTCAAGATCTCCGCGGTTCCGTTCCACATGTGGACGCCTGACGTCTACGAGGGCGCGCCAACGCCGGTGACCGCCTTCTTCGCCTCCGCGCCGAAGATGGCCGCGATGGCGCTGACCGTGCGCGTCGTCGTCACGGCGTTTCCCGGCATCGTCTCGCAGTGGCAGCAGATCGTGGTGTTCGTCGCAATCGCCTCGATGATCCTCGGCGCGTTCGCCGCCATCGGCCAGCGCAACATCAAGCGCCTGATGGCCTACTCGTCGATCGGCCACATGGGCTTTGCGCTCGTCGGCCTAGCCGCCGGCACGGCAACGGGCGTGCAGGGCGTCATCACCTACATGGCGATCTACCTCGCCATGACGCTTGGCACCTTCGCCTGCATCCTGGCGATGAAGCGCAAGGACGGTCACGTCGAGGAGATCGAGCACCTCGCAGGCCTCGGTCGCACGAACCCGGCCATGGCCTTTGTGCTGGCCATGCTGATGTTCTCGCTGGCGGGCATCCCGCCGCTCGCGGGCTTCTTCGCCAAGTGGTACGTGTTCGCCGCCGCCGTCGACGCGAAGCTCTATGCGCTCGCCGTCATCGGCATGCTGTCGAGCGCGGTCGGCGCGTTCTACTACCTGCGGATCGTCAAGATCATGTATTTCGACGAGCCGGCCGAGGCCTTCGTGCCGATGACGCCTGTGCTGAAGGGCGTGATCGGCGTCACGGGCGTCTTCAACGTCGCTTTCTGGCTGTGGCCGGCGCCGCTTGTCGCCGCCGCGACCGCGGCCGCGGCCTCGCTGTTCTGATGATGCCGCACACGGCAGGGCATCCGGACCTCCCGTGACCGGGTCCGAGGCCGCGCTACCACCCGGCTATCGCTGCGAGGCGTTCGTCAGCCTCGGCTCCACCAACGATGAGGCGCTGGCGCGCGCCCGCGAGGGCGATCCCGGGCGGCTTTGGATCGTCGCGCGCGAGCAGCGCGGCGGACGCGGCCGGCAGGGCAGGGTGTGGTCATCGCCGCCCGGCAACCTCTATTCCAGCCTGCTTCTGGTCGATCCCTGCACCGCGTCGCTCTCGCCGCAACTCGGTTTCGTCGCCGGCGTATCGCTCCACGCGGCCGTGACGGCGATCGCCGGGCCGCAGGGCGTCGGGCTGAAATGGCCGAACGACCTGCTGGTCGACGGCGCGAAGGTGTCCGGTATCCTCGTCGAGGGCGCGACGCTGCCAGGCGGGGTGCTCGCGGTGGTGATCGGCATCGGGGTCAATGTCCGCCAGGCGCCGGAGGGAACCCCCTATCCCGCGACTTGCCTCGCGGCGCGTGTACCGGGCGTTCAACCGGAGGCGCTGTTCGAGGCGCTGTCCTCCGCCATGGCTACGACGCTGGACCTGTGGAGCGGTGGGGCCGGCTTTGCAGCCGTCCGCCGGGCCTGGCTCGAGCGGGCCGGCGGCCTCGGGGGGCCGGTGACCGTGCGCCGCCCCGGCGGCGACATCAGCGGGATCTTCAAGGATATCGACCCCGATGGTCGATTGCTGCTGGACGCGGACGGGCGAACGGTGCCAATCGAGGCGGGAGACGTCTTTTTCAACAGGCCGCCCGGCGGCCTCCCCTGAGCCAGCACCCGCCGCGACCGGCGGGAGGCGGCCCACTCACCATGGTGCAGGCCCCGACGGCGTGCGCCAGGAAGGACGATGAACTTATGGCACGCGGCGCCGACGAACTGGTCTTCGTTCCCCTCGGCGGGGTGGGCGAGATCGGCATGAACGCCTCCCTCTACGGTTTCGGCCCCAAGGACAAGCGGCGCTGGCTGCTGGTGGATTGCGGCGTGAGCTTCGCCGGAGACGACCTCCCCGGCGTCGACCTGATCATCCCCGACATCCGCTTCCTCGAGGAGCGGCGAAAGGACCTCGAGGCGATCATCATCACCCACGCGCACGAGGACCACATCGGCGCGCTGATCGAACTGTGGCCGAAGCTGCGCGTGCCGGTCTACGCGACACAGTTCGCCGTCGATCTTCTCAACGTGAGGCGCATGCAGGAGCCGGGCGCCGCCAAGGTGCCGATGACCGTCGTCGACCGCGGCACCC
Organism: Hyphomicrobiales bacterium; assembly: GCA_027489275.1. GTDB lineage: Bacteria > Pseudomonadota > Alphaproteobacteria > Rhizobiales > Beijerinckiaceae > Alsobacter. Next base: position 7,726 of record JAIYAB010000295.1, on the reverse strand, counting down.
GCCTCAATCTCGGGCCGTTCGACGTCGAGTTCATCGCCATGGCGCACTCGATTCCGGAATCGACGGCGCTCGCCATCCGCACGCCGGCCGGCACCGTGCTGCACAGCGGCGACTGGAAGATCGACCCGACTCCCGGCGTGGGCTGGGCGACCGACGAGAAGCGCCTCGCCGAAATCGGTGACGAGGGCGTGCTGGCGCTGGTGTGCGACTCGACCAACGTGATCCGCGACGGCGTCAGCCCCAGCGAGGCCGACGTCGCGGCCACCCTGAAGGATCTCGTGGCCTCCGCGCCGGGGCGCGTGGCGGTGACAACCTTCGCGTCCAACGTCGCGCGCATGCGCGCCGTCTGCGAGGCCGCGCTGGCCAACGGCCGCGAGGTGGTCGCCATCGGCCGTGCCATGGACCGTGTGCTCCAGGTGGCGACCGAGCTGGGCTACATGGACGGCCTGCCGCCCGTGCGCGGGTCGGACGCCTACGGCTACCTGCCGCGCAACAAGGTCGTCGCGCTGCTGACAGGGAGCCAGGGCGAGCCGCGCGCCGCGCTGGCGCGGGTGGCCGAGGACCAGCATCCCGACGTCGCGCTCGCGCCGGGCGACCGCGTCATCCTGTCGTCGCGCACCATCCCCGGCAACGAAAAGGCGATCGGCCGCATCATCAACAACTTGATCCGGCAGGGCGTCGAGGTGATCACCGACCGGACCCAGCTCGTCCACGTCTCGGGCCACCCCCGCCGTGGCGAACTCACGCGGATGTATGGCTGGATCCGGCCTCAGGTCGCGCTGCCTGTGCACGGCGAGGCGCTGCACCTTCACGAGCACGCGTTGCTCGCACGTTCACTCGGCGTGCCGCACGTGCTGGAGGGCGGCGACGGCGACATGATCCTGTTCGGACCCGGGCGTCCGGGCGTGGTGGACCAGATCCATTTCGGCCGGGTGTTCAAGGACGGCAACCTGTTCGTCAACGCCTCCGACTCAACGGTGGGCGAGCGCCGCCGCCTGTCGTTCGCCGGTCTCGTGTCGATCGCCGTCGTGCTCGACGGGAAGGGCGAGATCATCGGCGATCCGGCCTTCGAGATTACCGGGCTGCCGCAGACCTCGCGCGACGGCAAGCCATTCGAGGACATCGTCGAAGACGCAGTCATCAATGTGCTGGAGGGCCTTTCCCGCCAGCGCCGCCGGGACACCGACCTCGTGGAGAACGCAATCGACCGCGCCGTGCGCTCGGCGGTGAACGAGGCCTGGGGCAAGAAGCCCACCTGTCACGTCCACGTGCTGGTGGTATAGGCCTTCGCCGAAAGACCATCGCGCCAGCACGCTCGAAAGCGGCTAAGCGAGGTCTTTCGGCAGGAGGACGACATGATCGGCAGGCTGAACCACGTCGCCATCGCGGTGAAGGATCTCGCGGCGGCGACGAAGCTCTATCGCGATACGCTGGGCGCGACGGTGTCGGAGGCTCTTCCGCAGCCCGAGCACGGCGTGACGGTCGTGTTCGTCGAACTCCCGAACACGAAGGTCGAGTTGCTGGAGCCACTTGGCGCGGCGTCGCCGATCGCGAAGTTTCTTGAAAAGAACGCCGACGGCGGCATCCATCACGTCTGCTATGAGGTGGATGACATCCTGGTCTCCCGTGACCATCTGAGGGCCATGGGCGCGCGGGTGCTGGGCGACGGAAATCCGCGGATCGGGGCGCACGGCAAGCCCGTGCTGTTCCTTCACCCGAAGGACTTTAACGGTACGCTCGTCGAACTCGAGCAGGCCTAAGGAACAGACGGGGCAGGCGAGGGCACCCCTCGCCGCCGACCCGCCCGGAGAACGAGATGAGCACGGCGGGAGCCATTGCCCTCTATTTCATCGTCTGGTGGATCACGCTTTTCGCGATCCTCCCGATCGGGATTCGCAGCCAGCACGAGGACGGGAACGTCGCCGCCGGCACGGAGCCCGGCGCGCCGCTTGCGCCGATGATGCTGAAGAAGGCGCTGTGGACGAGCATCGCCGCCGTCCCCGTGACCGCGCTCGCGTTCTACTGGATCGTGACGTTCGACTAAGGCGGGCGGCGAAGAGCGCAGCCTTGGCACCACTGGGGCTGGTCCGGGCGGCGCCGATTACCGCATTGCGCCAACTGGCTAAACTCACACTGCGCTGGCGCGCTGATCCGTTTCCGGCGCGTCGTCGTAAACGAAACAAAACAGGCAGGGTTCGCACCCTGCCTGTCATCAAGTTTGGATGGTCAATCCCGTCTCTGCGCGTCAGCCGTTAGGCGCCACTGCATGTTCGGGATCGTATTGCCCTTCCCGGACAGTTCGGTCGTCTTCCTCCCAAGACTTGGACCCGGATCCTGCGCCGGTTATCCGACGTCGACCCTGTTGTTCTGGTCGAGACTCATAGCGTAGCGTTTTCGTCGTGTCACCAATTTGTGCAGGGGCAGGCGTCAAAAAAAGCACTTGGCAAGGGACCGGAAGCGCACGACGCGGCACCTCCGATGCAAGGCCGAGCTCCAGCCATCCGCCGCCGTTTTCGGGATCGGCGGGGCTGCGCGCAGCCACGCGCGCCTTGTGTTTTGTCCGGCTTTGGCTTTGATGGCTTACGAGATTCCGACGTCGTCGCCCGCTGCAGCCGAGAGCATCCATGCGTTTGTCCCGTTACTTCCTCCCCATCCTCCGCGAGACCCCGAAGGAGGCGGAGATCGTCTCCCACCGGCTGATGCTGCGGGCCGGGCTGGTGCGTCAGGAAGCGGCAGGCATCTATGCCTGGCTGCCCGCGGGCCTGCGCGTACTGAACAAGATCAACTCCGTCGTGCGTGAGGAGCAGGACCGCTCCGGCGCGATCGAACTGCTGATGCCGACCATCCAGTCGGCGGACCTGTGGCGGGAATCCGGACGCTACGAGGCCTATGGCAAGGAGATGCTGCGCATCAAGGACCGGCATGAACGCGACATCCTCTTCGGGCCCACGAACGAAGAGATGATCACCGAGATCTTCCGGGGATACGTGCGCTCATACAAGGACTTGCCGCTGAATCTCTATCACATCCAGTGGAAGTTCCGCGACGAGATCCGGCCGCGCTTCGGCACCATGCGTTCGCGCGAATTCCTGATGAAGGACGCCTATTCCTTCGACATCGACCAGGCCGGCGCGCGTCACTCCTACAACAAGATGTTCGTCGCTTACCTGCGCACTTTCCAGCGCCTCGGGCTCACCTCGATCCCGATGCGCGCGGACACCGGCCCGATCGGCGGGGATCTGAGCCACGAGTTCATCATCCTGGCCACGACGGGCGAGAGCGAGGTCTACTGCGACAAGGCGGTGCTTGACCTGCCGGTGCCGGCAGTCGACACGGATTTCGACGACGTCGCGGGGATCCAGTCGGTCGTGGATGCCTGGACGACGCCCTACGCGGCTACGAGCGAAATGCACGACGCGGCCGCCTTCGCGGCCGTGCCGGCTGAGCGGCAGGTGTCGGCCCGCGGCATCGAGGTGGGGCACATCTTCTATTTCGGAACGAAGTATTCCGCGCCGATGAAGGCCGTCGTCGCGGGGCCGGACGGGCAGGAGCGCCCTGTCCACATGGGATCCTACGGCATCGGCCCGTCGCGGCTGGCCGCGGCGCTGATCGAGGCCTCGCACGACGAGCAGGGCATCATCTGGCCCGACGCGATCGCGCCCTTCCGCGTGGCGCTGATCAACCTGAAGGTCGGCGACAGCGGCTGCGACACGGCGTGCGAGACGATCTACCGCGCGCTCGGCGCTCGCGGTGTCGATGTTCTTTACGACGACCGCGAGGAGCGGCCCGGTGCGAAGTTCGCGACGGCCGACCTCGTCGGCATGCCTTGGCAGGTGCTTGTCGGACCGAAGGGCCTGGCGGAAGGCAAGGTCGAGCTGAAGCGGCGCGCCACCGGCGAGCGGACGCTGATGTCCATCGAGGACGCCGTGGTCCACCTGGCGGCGTGACGGCGATGACCGACGCCGCCGTCCCCGATCGCGGACCGACCGGCACCGGGCCCTTCGCGCGGTTCGAGTGGATGGTGGCCTTGCGTTACCTGCGCGCACGCCGCAAGGAAGGGTTCATCTCCGTCATCGCGGGGTTCTCCTTCGCGGGCATCATGCTCGGCGTCGCCACGCTGATCATCGTCATGTCGGTGATGAACGGGTTCCGCAGCGAACTCCTCAACAAGATCGTCGGCCTCAACGGTCACATCTTCATCGGCGGCGTCGACAAGCCGCTGACGGACTACGGCGAGGTTGCTGCGCAACTCAACAAGATCCCCGGCGTGCGCTTCGCTTTCCCGCTGGTGGAGGGGCAGGCGCTCGCCTCGACGCAGGCCAATGCGGGCGGCGTGCTGGTACGCGGCGTGCGCGAGGCCGACATCAAGCGCATCCCCGCCATCGGAGAGACGATCCGCGCGGGCGGGCTTGACGGGTTCGACCAGTCGGGCGGGGTGGCCATCGGCCGCCGCCTGGCCGAGCAGCTGTTCATCCGTCCCGGCGACACGCTGACGCTGACGGCGCCCAAGGGCGCGGAGACGCCCTTCGGCATCACGCCGCGCGTCAAGAGCTATCCGGTCGTCGCGATCTTCGAGGTCGGCATGTCGGAATTCGACGCCGGCTTCGTCTACATGCCGCTCTCCGAATCCCAGGGCTTCTTCAACCGCGACGGCGACGTCACGGCCATCGAGCTGTTTCTCACGCGACCCGAGGCGATCGAGGAGGCGCGCCGGGCCATCGAGGAGGCGATCGAGCGGCCGATCGTGATTTCCGACTGGCGCCAGCGCAACAAGACGTTCTTCGGCGTGCTCGAGGTCGAGCGCAACGTGATGTTCCTGATCCTGATGCTGATCGTCATCGTCGCGGCGCTCAACATCGTGTCGGGCCTCATCATGCTGGTGAAGGACAAGAGCGCCGACATCGCGATCCTGCGCACCATGGGCGCGACGCGGGGCGCGATCATGCGCATCTTCCTCATCACAGGCGCGGCGATCGGCATTGTCGGCACGCTGGCGGGATTCCTGCTCGGGCTTGTCATCAGCCTGAATGTGGAGACGATCCGCGGCTTCGTCTCGCGCATGACGAACACCAACCTGTTCCCTGCAGAATTCTACTTCCTCAGCCGGTTGCCGTCGGAGGTGAACCCGCAGGAGGTCGCGACCATCGTGATCATGGCGATGGTGCTGTCGCTCATCGCCACGCTCTATCCCTCCTGGCGCGCCGCCCGGCTCGATCCGGTCGAGGCGCTGCGGTACGAGTGAGGCCGATGGCGCAGCGCTACCCCGATCCCGCCCTGTACGTCTACGAGGTCGAGCGCCGCTTCAAGGAAGGCGAGGGCGGCAGCCTCGAGATCCTGAAGAGCGCGTCCCTGGCCGTCTGGGCCGGACAGTCCGTGGCGCTTATTGCGCCGTCGGGCACCGGCAAGTCGACGCTGCTGCAGATCGCAGGGCTCCTCGAGAAACCGGACGCGGGGGAGGTCTACGTCGGCTCGCGCGCGACGGTGAACCTCGCGGACGACGCGCGGACCGCGATCCGGCGCATCGATATCGGGTTCGTGTACCAGGCGCACCACCTGTTGCCGGAGTTCTCGGCAATCGAGAACGTCATGCTGCCGCAGCTCCTGCGCGGCCTCTCGAAGCGGGAGGCGGCGGAGCGGGCGAGCGGTCTGCTCGGATATCTCGGCCTGGGCGAGAGGCTGCGTCACCGCCCGTCCGAGCTGTCAGGCGGCGAGCAGCAGCGCGTCGCCATCGCGCGCGCGGTGGCCAATGCGCCGCGCGTTCTGCTGGCCGACGAGCCGACCGGCAACCTCGACCCGCACACCTCCTCGCATGTGTTCGACACGCTCATCGCGCTCGTGCGCCAGACCGGCCTCGCCGCGGTCGTCGCGACCCACAACCTGGAACTCGCGTCCCGCATGGACCGCCGGGTGACGCTGCGCGACGGCAAGGTCGTCGAACTCGCCTGACGGATCGTCTTCACGCCTCATCGACCTGTCCTTCCTGCCCGTCCGCCGTTGCCCGGCTCCGCGCCGAAGGGGTGCGTGCGCTCGCGCACGGCCTCGAAACGAAGAGTGTTGCAGGAGGAACAAAAATGGAACATGATGTATCCATAGGATAAACATGGAGAGCTCCATGCTGCGCATCATCGTCGAAGACGTCGCCGAACTCGCCTCTCTGGCCGCCTTCATGGGGGCGGTCCTGTTCTGGGCGAAGGGTTTCGCCATGTAGGGTGAACGCAGCCTTGCGGCGATCGGGAGGATTGTCCCCATCGTCGGGACGAGGCTGGCTGGACCCGGCCGCGCGGGCGGGCGATCATTATCCGATCCCGGGAGAGCCAGCGTGAGTCGCATCCTTCGAAACGTCGGTTTCGTGCACTTGCACGTGCACTCGTCCTTCTCGCTTCTGGAAGGTGCGCTGCGGATCGACGACCTGAAGAAGCTGGCCCTCAAGGACAGGATGCCGGCGCTGGCGCTGACGGACACGAACAACCTGTTCGGCGCGCTCGAATTCTCCGAAAAACTGTCCGGCGCGGGCGTGCAGCCCATCGTCGGGATCGAGCTGGCGATCGAGACGGGCGACGACCCGCCGCGCCGCGGGGGCGGGCCGGTGCCGAACCGTCCGGGCATCGTGCTGCTCGGCATGAATGCGCAGGGCTACGCGAACCTGATGAAGCTCGGCTCGCGCGCCTTCCTCGGGCCGTCTCCGGGAGAACCGCCGCATGTGCCGCTGGCCGCGGTGCTGGAGGCGTCGGACGGGCTGATCGCGCTGACCGGCGGACCCGACGGGCCTATCGACCGGGCCATTGCCGCCGGCCGCCCGGATCTCGCGCTCGCGCGCGTCGAGACGCTGCATGCCGCGTTCGGCGACCGTCTGTACGTGGAGATTCAGCGCCACGGTCTCGACGAGGAGCGGCGGGTCGAGCCCGAGTTGCTCGACATCGCCTACCGCAAGGGCATTCCCATCGTCGGCGCCAACGAGCCGTTCTTCGCGAAGGCGGACGACTACGAGGCGCACGACGCGCTGCTGGCCATCGCCGAGGGGCGGCTCGTGTCTGATCCCGAGCGCCGCCGGCTGACGCCGCGCCACGCCTTCGCCACCCGCGAGGAGATGGTGTCGCTGTTCGGCGACCTTCCGGAGGCGTGCGTCAACACCGTCGAGATCGCGATGCGCTGCACCTACCGGCCGCGCACGGGCAAGCCGATCCTGCCGCGCTTCACCACCGGCGCGGAGGGGGAGGGGGCCGACGTCGTCGCCGAGGAGGCCGCCGAACTGCGCCGCCAGGCCAAGGCCGGGCTGGCCGCGCGGCTTGCCGCGCACGGCCCTGCGCCCGGCCTCGGCGTCACGGACTACGAGGAGAGGCTGGACTTCGAGCTCAACGTCATCGAGCGAATGAAGTATCCCGGCTACTTCCTCATCGTGGCCGACTTCATCCAGTGGGCGAAGGCGCAAGACATTCCTGTCGGGCCCGGCCGCGGCTCTGGGGCGGGGTCGCTTGTCGCCTACGCGACCACCATCACCGACCTCGATCCCCTCCGCTTCGGCCTGCTGTTCGAGCGCTTCCTCAATCCGGAGCGCGTGTCGATGCCCGACTTCGACGTCGACTTCTGTCAGGAGCGGCGCGACGAGGTCATCCGCTACGTGCAGGCGCGCTACGGCCAGGACCGCGTGGCGCAGATCATCACGTTCGGCACGCTGCTGGCGCGTGGCGTCATGCGCGACGTGGGGCGCGTGCTGTCGATGTCCTAC
>JAIYAB010000069.1 GCA_027489275.1 Hyphomicrobiales bacterium | reverse complement strand
GTGTCGCGCACGAGGGCGGGATTGTTCTCCCCGTGCAGCATGATCGCGGAGATGCTCATCACCTCGATGGCCGTGACGGACAGCGTGAGGATCAGCGTGCCGTACGGCTCGCCCAGGTGACCGGCCAGGTGATCGGCATGGCGCACGACCGCCAGTGCGGAGCCCAGAACCGTGCCGAACAGCCAAGCGAAAACGCCGATGAGAACGGCGACATGATCGAGCCGGCCCAGAATCTGGGGGCCCGCCGCGAGAAAGACGAGGCAGGTCCCGACGCTGAAGGCGAGGAACCATTCCCGGCCGAGCCTCGCCGCCAGGCTCGACGCGTCCTGGCGGGTGGTCATCGTTCGGACCGGCCGGGGGCGCGCCCTCCGGGACGCGCAGGCTCTGGGCCGGCATCGGGTGTCCGCGACTCGTCGATCATCAGCCGCATCCCGCCCGAGGCCCGCGCCGTTCGCGCAAGCTAGTCCGCGACCGCTCAACGATGCAACCTGAGCGCGTATCGTTCGGACGACGCCTGCCCCCGACCTTGCCCGGCCGGAAGCAGGACGGAGGTCGCGGGCTCAGGCGGTCTTGCCGGCCATGAGGTTCTTGATGACCGCAACGACGACCATCAGCACCGCGCCGCCGATGCCGCCGGAGGCGACCTGACCGACGAGGGCGCCGATGTCGAGCCCCGATGCTGCCGCAGCTCCGCCGCCGCCCACCAGCGCGCCGAGGATCTGCCCGCCGATGCCGCCGCCCAGGATGCCGACGATGCTGTTGCCGGCCGTTCCCAGGCTGAGATTCTTGAAGATCCCGCCGGCGACGTTGCCGCCTACGGCGCCTGCAATCAGTTGAATGATGATCTGGATCAGTGCCGCGCTCATTGAACCCTCCAAACCCGATCAGCCGGGGGATTGAGGTTAACAAATCCTTAAAATGCAATCTTTGATTGTATGATTCATGGTTAACGAACTCCTGCCGACGCCGCTTGCCCCTCTTGCCGCGGAGGCGCCGGGACGGTCTATGATCGCGACAGGAGCCCGGAGGGAAAGCCGAAGTGAGCGAACGCGAGGAACCCGCCGGGACGGAGGCGGGCGGAGAGCCCTGGCCGAGCCGGCTCTACCGCCACCTGAAGCATGTCGGCGTGCGCCAGATGGCCTTCGTGCCGGATGCCGGCCATGCCGCGCTGATCGACCTTTTCTGCGCCGATCCCGACGTGTCCTCGAACGTGCTCACCACAGAGGAGGAGGGCGTCGCCATCGCGGCCGGCGCGTGGCTGGGCGGGCGGCGCTCCGTGCTGCTCATGCAGTCGAGCGGCGTCGGCAACTGCATCAACATGCTGTCGTTGCCCGTGATCGGCCGCTTCCCGCTGCTGATGCTGGTGACGATGCGCGGCGAGTGGGCCGAGTTCAACCCCTGGCAGGTCCCGATGGGGCGCGGCACCCAGGCCGCGCTCGAGGCGGTTGGTGTCCGCGTCATGCGCGCGGACACCGCCGAAGATCTCGTCGAGACGGTCGAATCCGCCGCCGCTCTCGCTTTCGACGCGGACCAGCAGATCGCCGTGCTGATCGGCCAGCGGCTTCTCGGCCGCAAGAAGTGGTGATGCGATGACAGGCAACATGTCCGATAGGCCGAGGCTGCAGCGCCGCCAGGCTGTCGCCGCCATCCTTCGCGATCGCGGGGACACGCTCGTCGTGACCGGCCTCGGCTCGCCGACCTACGATGTCCATGCCGCCGGCGATCATGACGGCAATTACTACCTGTGGGGCGCGATGGGCGGCGCCGCGCTCGTCGGCCTCGGCCTCGCCCAGGCGCAACCGGGCCGACCGGTGCTGGTGATCACCGGGGACGGCGAGCAACTCATGGCGATGGGAGGGCTTGCCACGATCGGCGTCGCGAAACCGCGCAACCTCGCGATCGTGGTCATCGACAACCAGCACTTCGGCGAGACGGGTATGCAGGCGAGCCACACGGGGCACGGCATCGATCTCGCCGCCGTCGCCGCCTGCTGCGGCTTTGCGCAGGCGCGCACGATCCGCACGCCGGCCGAGTTGGAGGAGCTGTGCGCCGGGCTCCGGGCGCCGGCCGACGGGCCTCGATTGTTCGTGGTCAAGGTCGAGGCGGCAAACCCGCCACGGTCGCTGCCCTCGCGCGATGCCGTCCACATCAAGAACCGCTTTCGGGCGGGCCTGGGCCTGCTGCCGTCCTGATGCGGCCCTTCGCAAGGGCAAGAAAAGTGTCCCGGTGGGCTCCGTGACCGGGTTGGCGCGACAGACTGCGAGGGTGGGAGCCGAGGACCACCGTCAACGCCGCATCAGACCATCGTCTGATATGCGGGTCCTGTCTAGCGCTTGCGCGCAGGACTATCGGCAGGGCGCGAAGGCTCGTCGAGTCCCGCTCACGGCGACGGCCGTCCCCCGCGCAGGGTTTCCGAGGGCCGCTCGCCGAAGGCGCGGACATACGCCGCCGAGAACTCGCCCATGTGGTTGAATCCGCAGTCGAGGGCAACGGCCGTCACCGTGTCCCCGGCACGGCCGAGCACCAGCCGGGCGCGTGCCGCGTCCAGCCGCACGCGCCTGACATAGGCCGTGATCGAGCAGTCGAGATGACGTCTGAACAGATCCTGCACGGTCCGCAGGCTGACGCCCGCGTGCTGCTGCAGGGCGGTCATCGAAACCGGCCCGGTGAAGTGCGCGTGAACGTAATCGAGGCAGCGCTGCAGCACGCGCGGCCGCAGCGGCCCCTCCTCGGCTGCCAGTCCCCCCGCCCGCGCCAGCGCGTCGGCGACGCTGATCGCGATCAGGTCGTCCAGCGCCGTTCGGAACGGTTGCAGGGCGAGGATGCGCGATGGTTCGTCGTCGAGGCGGCGGCAGGCGAGCATGACCTGGCTTGCCACCGTGTCCATGCCCGGCGTGTCCGCGTCCGCGAAGTGACGCGCCAGAATGTCGGTTGCGGGAACATGGCTGCCGATGGCACGCATCAGTTCCTCGACGCGGGGGCGGGACAGGATCACGACTGTCGAAGCGAAGCCGGTCAGGACCGACACCGTGGCCGGTCCGGGCGGCAGGAGGCTGGCCCGGCCCGAGGTCGTCTCCCGCTCGCACGAGCCGTACGCGATCGACATGCGCCCGCGGGACGGGATCTGGACGCGGATCGCATCGTCCGGCTCCAGTTCCATCCGGTACGGGCTCGACCGGCCCGCCACGAGCGCGGTTGCGCCGAGACTGACGTGATTGGCCGTGAGATGGGCGCGATTCCGCCGCCCCCCGAAGAGGATCGCCTTCATCCCGGGGTTGCGGCCCTTGATGCTGGCAAAAACCTCGTCGGGATCGTCGGTCTTGATTGCCGGAAACGCGGCCAACGGGATCATCATGGACCTCGCCTATGGTGCCAGCCTGCCCGCATATGCGAAATCCTGCAATCAGCAGTAATGCCTAAGCTGTAGCGCCGGGTGGCTCGGTTCGGGCCCAGATCATTCACTCCGCGGTCGTCAGGGCGCCTCGTCGCCCTTCGCAAAGTTCGTCCGGAAGTAGAAATCATTCGTCTCCGTGCGAATTACATTCCCGCTCTCATGCCAGCTGAAACCTGGCCAGTGCTTCATACCCGACCGTTATGCTGCACCGCAGCATTGCGGATAACTGTACGAGTATAGAGACGTAAACTCAACAAATAACATCACCCGACTGTTGAATTTGGGGCGGAGATGCGGCCGGATAATGGCAACTGTTTCGTCGAACTTAGCCTAAAGTAGGACTGGAAGTCTTTCCCCTCTGCCCTAGCTTCGGAACGCTGGTAAATCGGGCCTGAAGATCCGGGTTCCCGGCATGGGCACTGCAGGCTTTCGGGCGAAATGCCCCACGCCCTGCCGTAGGGGAGAGGGAAGAGATGAAAGATCAAGCCAAGGTGGAGGCGCATTGGGCCGAGACCCAACGCCTCACCTATGTGATGCTCGGGATATGGGCGTTTTTTTCGTTCGTCATCCATATGTTCGCAACCACTCTGAATGGCGTGAAGATCCTCGGCTTTCCGATGGGCTTCTACATGGCCGCGCAGGGTTCGCTCATCGTATTTGTGGCTCAGCTGTTCTGGTTCGCCAAGGCCCAGAACAAGATCGACCAGAAATACGGCATGGCCGAAGACGAGTGATCGGAGGCTATGATGTCTGCTGAAACCAAAAAGGGTGATTTCACCTCGAATCTCGGCCGTGTCTACACGGTCTATACGGGCGGGTTCGTCGCCTTCGTCATTTTCATCGCCATTCTCGAGCAGTTTGGCGTTCCCAACAACATCCTCGGCTACCTGTTCGTCGCGTTCACGATCGGCGTCTATGCCGCCATCGGCATTCTCTCCCGCACGATGCAGGTCGACGAGTATTACGTCGCCGGTCGCAAGGTGCCGTCCTTCTACAACGGCATGGCGACGGCGGCGGACTGGATGTCGGCCGCCTCCTTCATCGGCATGGCCGG
>JAIYAB010000296.1 GCA_027489275.1 Hyphomicrobiales bacterium | reverse complement strand
TTCATGCCGACGACGTGGTAGCCGGCGTCGACATGCAGGATCTCGCCGGTGATGCCGCGCGACATGTCGGAGACGAGGAACACGGCGGTTTCGCCGACCTCCTCGATCGTCACCGTGCGGCGCAGCGGCGCGTTGTACGCGTTCCAGCGCAGAATGTAGCGGAAGTCGCCGATTCCAGACGCCGCCAGCGTCTTGATGGGGCCCGCGGAGATGGCGTTCACGCGGATGCCGGACGGCCCGAGGTCGGCGGCGAGGTAGCGTACGGACGCCTCGAGGGCCGCCTTCGCAACACCCATGACATTGTAGTGCGGCATCCATTTCTCGGCGCCGTAGTAGGTGAGCGTCAGCAGCGAGCCGCCGTTGCCCATGAGCTTCTCGGCGCGCTGCGCGATGGCCGTGAAGGAATAGCAGGAGATCAGCAGCGACTTCGTGAAGTTCGCCTCGCTCGTCTCGAGATAGCGACCGGTCAGCTCGTCCTTGTCCGAGAAGGCGATGCAGTGGACCACGAAATCGAGTCGGCCGAACACGCGCTCGACCTCGGCGAAGACCGCATCGATGCTGGCGCCGTCGGTGACGTCGCAATGGCCGACGACATGGGCCCCGAGTTCCGCGGCCAGCGGACGCACCCGCTTCTCCAGCGCCTCGCCCTGGTAGGTGAACGCGAGTTCCGCGCCGTGTAGATGGGCGGCCCGTGCAATGCCCCATGCGATCGAGCGGTTGTTGGCCACGCCCATCACGAGCCCGCGCTTGCCGGCAAGCAGTGAGGATGTGAGGGGAGTGGCTTCGGGCATGGGGAACCGTCTGGCTGAGCGTGGGCCGATCCGCCCCTCAATAGCGGAAGCACCCGTCAAGCGAAAGCGCTTGCCGGGCTCTTTTGCCGCCCGTCCCCCGCTCTCGCCTCGCCGACAGTCCAGATCCGAGTGGCTGGGGCCAATGCTCGCGCCATGGCTGTCCCGAAATGCACGGATGCCACGTCCGCGGGAGGGTGCTATAAGCCGCCCCGCGCGGCCTCGAGGCCCTGCCAGTTGTGACCGGCCCCAGTACATCGCGATGAACCGATCCGATCCGTCGTCCCCCGGCAGCCGGGATCCGTCCCAGCCGCCGGAAATGGCCGTCGCCGCCGCTTCCGGCCACCAGTCGGCGACCCACGCCGTGGCGCAGGCCGCGTCCGAGGCCAACGGCCAGCATCGCTCCGGCCTGTGGGCGCTCACGCTCGGCAGCATGGGCGTCGTCTACGGCGATATCGGCACGAGCCCGCTCTATGCGTTCCGGGAGGCGCTCCTGGCCGCATCCGGCGCCCACAACCAGCCGGGCGCAACCATCGTCCCCATCGAGCGCGACGCCGTCCTCGGGATCCTTTCGCTCATCGTCTGGTCGCTGGTGCTCGTGGTGACGGTGAAATACGTCATCATCCTCCTGCGGGCCGACAACAACGGCGAGGGCGGGACGCTGTCGCTCATGGCCCTCGCTCAGCGGGTTCTGGGCCGCAACAGGACCTGGATCGTCGGCCTCGGCATCGTCGGCGCGGCGATGTTCTACGGCGACAGCGTGATCACCCCCGCCATCACCGTGCTGTCGGCGGTGGAAGGCCTCAAGCTGGTGACGCCGGCCTTCAACGACTACGTGATCCCTGTCACGGCGCTGATACTCGTGGTGCTGTTCTCGGTGCAGAGCCGCGGGACGGCGAAGGTCGCGGCGTTTTTCGGTCCGGTCATGGCCGTCTGGTTCGCGCTTCTCGCCGTCGGCGGCATTCTGCACATCTCGGACGATCCGGGCGTCGTTCTGGCGTTGAACCCGGTCTACGGGATCGCATTCGTACTCAATCACCAGATCATTGGCCTGGTCACCCTGGGCGCGGTGTTTCTGGCGGTCACCGGAGGCGAGGCGCTCTATGCCGACCTCGGTCATTTCGGCCGGCGCCCGATCCAGGTGGCGTGGCTGGGTTTCGTCCTGCCGTCGCTGGTCATCAACTATTTCGGGCAGGGAGCCCTGATTCTGGCCAACCAGGGCCAGATCGACAATCCCTTTTTCCAGCTCTACCCCGACTGGATGTTGCTGCCCGTCGTGTGCATGGCGACGGCCGCCTCCGTCATCGCCAGCCAGGCGGTGATCACCGGAGCCTTCTCGCTCACCCGGCAGGCCGTCCAGCTCGGCCTTTTGCCGCGCATCGAGATCCGCTTCACGTCCGAGACCCATTCCGGCCAGATCTACATCCCGCGAATCAACACGCTCCTCCTGATCGGCGTGCTCGCGCTCGTGTTCATGTTCCGCACCTCCGGATCGCTTGCCTCGGCCTACGGCATCGCCGTGACGACGACCATGGTCGTCGATGCCACCCTGGCCTTCGTGGTGATCTGGCGCTTGTGGGGCTGGAAGCCCTGGACGGCGGCGCTTCTGGTGATCCCGTTCCTGCTCATCGACGCCACCTTCCTGGCGTCGAACCTGCTGAAGCTCTTCGACGGCGCGTGGGCGCCTCTCCTGTTCGCCTCGTTCCTGATCCTGCTGATGCTCACCTGGCGGCGCGGCACGCGGATCCTGTCCGAGAAGACGCGCCGGGCCGAGGTGCCGCTCGACATGCTTGTGCGCAACCTCGAGAAGAAGCCCCCGCACCGCGTCCAGGGCACAGCCGTGTTCCTGACCAGCGACCCGGACTATGCGCCGACCGCGCTGCTCCACAACCTGAAGCACAACAAGATCCTGCACGAGAAGAACGTGATCCTGACGGTCGCCACCGCGGACACGCCGCGCGTGCCGGAGGACGAGCGCATCACGATCACGCCGGTCAGCGAGCACTTCTCGCGCGTGAAGATGAAGTTCGGCTACATGGAGAGCCCGAACGTCCCGCGCGGCCTTGCCATCGCCCGCAAGCTCGGCTGGAC
>JAIYAB010000423.1 GCA_027489275.1 Hyphomicrobiales bacterium | reverse complement strand
GTACCGCCGCTGTTCATGAACCACCTGGCCCACCTCATCCTGCGCAATGCGCTCGACGGGTGCGAGGATCCCTACATCCTGCGCGCCGCCGAGCCGTTCTTCAGGCCGCAGCGGGTGAGCGTGGCCGACGGGGCGGCGATGCTGGCCGACGCGGAGCTCATCGAGGCGCAGGAGGTGGATCCGCACGCGTCGCCGCTGCTGGCCATGATGGGCCATTCCCCGGTCAAGGACCTCGACGTGCTGACCGCCGACAACGCCTGGTCCTACTGGAGCAGGTCTGACGCCTTCAGCATGGTCCTGAACCTCGGGGGCGACGAGCGCGCCCGCGATGCGCTGGCAACGGTGATCAAGCGGTGGGTCGCGCACCTCACCGGCGTCGCCGTCGCGGTCGAGCCGCTGCAGACCCTGACCGACGAGGACTGGCGCTGGTTCGTCGGCCTCGACGCCGAGGCGACGCGGCTGGGCAACCTGATGTGGCGGGGAGGGCGGCTGACGCAGGAGGAGGAAGGGCGTATCCTCGCCCTGTTCCGCCTGACCTTCGAGGACGGCGCGCCGGTGATTCCCGAGGTCGCAGGGCATCCGGTCTACCTCATCATGGCGATGACGCAGGATCGCCACCTGCGGCTGAAACCGCAGAACCTGATCGCAGGGCTGCCTTTCAGGCCGGGGGCGGTGTCGTGACCACCGGGAGCGCGCCGTGCCGCAACTGAACCTGGAAATCGGCGTCATCGTCGCGCGCGAGCAGCAGATCGGCCCCTGGGGCGGGCTCGTCTGGCGGGTCGCCGGCGTGCTGCCGGCCGCCCCGCCGGTGGAGGCCGGCACGCCGCTGGGTCGAACGCCGCTCGGCGACACCTTCTACGCCGGGCCGGCGGGCCTGCTGTTCCACTCGGGCGAGACCGAACACTACCGCGACAACCTCGTCTCCGGTGCGCCGTCCATCTGGATCGCGCTCAAGCCGACGGCTGACGGCTGCGAGGTGGCCTTCGCCACCGTCGACCCCTACGAGGCTGAAGGGCTGACCGAGGGCTTCGACGACCTGATCGAAGCGGTACCGATGCCCGAATCGATCGCCGAGCAACTGGCCGCCTTCGTCGCCGAGCACCACGTCGAGCGGCCGTTCTACAAGCGCAAGCGGGACAAGCTCGACCCGCGCAAGGGCTTCCGCCGCCCGCCGCAGGCCGGCGGGCGAGACACGGTCGAGGATGATTCATGAGCGACGACCGGGACGAAGGCTTTCTCGGCCGCTGGTCGCGCCTGAAGCGGCAGGCCGAGCCGCCGGATCCTGAGGCCGGCAAGCCGCCCCGTTCGGACGAACCCACGCCGGAGGCGAATGCGGAGCCCGGGCTCCCGGCGCCCGGTCTCCCGGACCTTGACCTGGAACTGCCCGAGCTCCCTTCGCTCGAGTCAATCACGGCGACGACCGACATGACGGTGTTCATGCATCCGGCTGTGCCCGAGCACGTCCGCGGCGCGGCGTTGCGCAGGCTGTGGTCGGTTGATCCCGCGATTCGCGACTTCGTCTCGCCGGCCCTCGACTATGCCTATGACTGGAACACGCCGGGCGGTGCGCCGGGCTACGGCCCCCTCGGCAAGGGCGACGACGTGCTGCGCATGCTGGGCGAGATCGTCGACGGCTATGCCCGCGCGATCGTCCCCGAGGATGGCGAGCCAAAACCGGCCCCGGACGTTCCTGCCATCGTTTCGGAGGCTGCAGCCGAGCCGCCCCCCGGACCCGAAACCGTCTCGGCCGTCGAGGACGAGCCCCCCGTTCCCGAGACGACGACGTCCGCGGTTCTGAGGGCGGAGGCGCCCGAGGACACCGCGCCCGCCCGCCGCCGGCACGGCGGCGCGTTGCCTGCCTGACCACTCGCCGAAGGGCTGTCGTGTCAGGACCGGTTGACGCACCCCCTGCGCATCCCCCATCGACACCCTTGCGGATAAGCGAAGGTTATGGTGTTAGTTTCCAGCTTCGAATTGGAATAAGTCCGTGTTGACGCCGAACCAAGGGCGCGAGACGGGGAGTGGGAGATCCTGGTGAGGGACGCAGGGCTCGATGCAGCCATCCGGGCCGCGGGCGGAGTGGGGACGCTCGCGCGCGGTTTGGGCATATCCCAGCCTGCCGTGTCCGCATGGCAGCGGATTCCGGCCGAACGCGTCATTGCTGTCGAGAGCCTGACCGGCGTCGCCCGGTCCACGCTACGTCCCGACCTTTATCCCGCCCAGGCCGGCATGAGCCTGGAGACCCCGATGCCTCCGGCAGAGCTGGACGATGTCGATGTCGCCCGATCCCGCGAATATGCGATGCTCGCCGTCCTGCTCGGGCGCGAACCGTCGGCCGACACGCTGGCCGGTGTCGCATCCCTGTCAGGCGACGCATCTCCTCTGGGCATGGCCCATATCGCTCTGGCCGAGGAGGCGAGCCTGGCCGAGGCCCGGCAGGCGGGCCGCGAGTTTTTCCGCATCTTCATCGGCGTCGGTCGCGGTGAACTGCTTCCCTACGCGTCGTATTATCTGACGGGCTTCGTGCACGAGCGGCCGCTTGCGCATGTGCGCGAGGATATGGTCAGGCTCGGCATCGCTCGCTCCGACACGATGCGCGAGCCGGAGGATCACATCGCAATCCTGTGCGAGACGATGTCGGGACTGGCCGACGGCCGGTTCCCGGCCGACCTCGCAGCGCAGAGGGCCTTTTTCCGCCGCCACCTGCAACCCTGGGCCTCGCGTTTCTTCGCCGACCTCGAATCGACGAAGGACGCGCCGTTCTACGCCCGGCTGGGTACGGTGGGGCGCATGTTCATGGAGATCGAGGCGGCCGCCTTCGATCTCGACGATTGACGAAACGCGGATCGACCGACCTGGTGAGGGACGACGAGATGACACAGCAAAGCGACAGCAAGGCGCTTCACCGCAGGCAGTTCCTGCGCTCGGTGGGCGGCGCCTCGACCCTGGCCGTCGCCGCCGTCGCGGGCCCGCTTGCGACGGACTCGCAGGCCCAGCAGGGTGGAAAGCCCGATCCGCGCCGTGCACGCTACAAGGAGAGTGAGCACACCAAGGCCTTTTACCGGACGAACCGTTACTGAAGGGGGACGGCCGTGCTCATCAAGCGCAAGAGCGGCGAAGCGAGCCGCAGCAAACTCCAGGGCCTCGCAGCGGGCCTGTCGTCTGGCGTCGTTGATCGCCGTTCGTTCCTGAAGCGGTCGGGCCTCGTCGCGGGCGGCCTCGCGGCCATCGGCTCGGTGTCGCTGGGATCGGTGCGACGGGCCGAGGCCGGCCTCCTCAAGCCGGGCGTCCCCGTCCAGCAGATCAAGAACATCTGCACCCACTGCTCGGTCGGCTGCTCCGTCATCGCCGAGGTCCAGAACGGCGTGTGGGTCGGCCAGGAGCCGGCATGGGACAGCCCGATCAACCGGGGCTCGCACTGCGCCAAGGGCGCATCCGTGCGTGAACTCGTGCATGGCGACCGCCGCCTGAAGTACCCGATGAAGCTCGTCAACGGCGAGTGGCAGCGCATCAGCTGGGACGTCGCGATCAACGAGATCGGCGACAAGATGCTCCAGCTGCGCCAGCAGTCCGGCGCAGACAGCGTATTCCTGCTCGGCTCGGCGAAGATGTCGAACGAGGGCGCGTACCTCTACCGCAAGTTCGCGGCGCTGTGGGGCACCAACTCGGTCGACCACCAGGCGCGTATCTGCCACTCCACGACCGTCGCCGGCGTAGCCAACACCTGGGGCTACGGCGCAATGACGAACAGCTACAACGACATCCGCAAGTCGAAGACCATGATCATCATGGGCGGCAATCCTGCGGAAGCCCATCCGGTGTCGCTGCAGCATGTGCTGGAAGGCAAGGAACTGAACCGCGCGAACATGATCGTCATCGATCCGCGGTTCACGCGCACCGCGGCCCACGCCACCGACTACGTCCGCATCCGCCCGGGCACGGACATCCCGGTCATCTACGGGATCATGTGGCACATCTTCCAGAATGGCTGGGAGGACAAGGAGTTCATCCGCCAGCGGGTGTTCGGCATGGACCAGCTCCGCAAGGAGGTGGACAAGTGGACCCCCGAGGAGGTCGAGCGCGTGTCGGGCGTGCCCGGCGAGCAGCTCAAGCGTGTCGCCGAAAAGTTCGCCAAGGAGAAGCCCTCCACCCTGATCTGGTGCATGGGCGCCACGCAGAAGACGGTGGGCACCGCCAATGTGCGCGCCTACTGCACGCTGCTCCTGGCGACCGGCAACGTGGGCTCCGAGGGCACGGGCTCCAACATCTTCCGCGGCCACTGCAATGTGCAGGGGGCGACGGACATGGGCCTCGACGTCTCCAACCTGCCGCTCTACTACGGCCTCGTCGAGGGCGCGTGGCGGCATTGGGCCCGCGTCTGGGACGTGCCGTACGACTGGCTGCAAGCCCGCTTCGACGAGGTGCCGGCCAAGGCCGGCCGCCCCGCCCGCACGAAGAAGCAGAACATGGAGACGCCCGGCATCACCACGACCCGGTGGTTCGACGCCGCGCTCATGCCGGCCGACCAGGTCGACCAGCGTGACAACATCAAGGGCATGGTGGTGTTCGGGCACGGCGGCAACACCGTGACCCGGATGCCGGAAGTGGCGAAGGGCATCGAGAAGCTGGAACTGCTGGTCGTCGCCGACCCGCATCCCACGACCTTCGCGCACCTCTCGGAGCGCAAGAACGGCACTTACCTGCTGCCGATCTGCACCCAGTTCGAGTGCTCGGGTTCTCGCACCGCATCCAACCGCTCGATCCAGTGGGGCGAGAAGATCGTCGAGCCGATCTTCGAATCGGCGAACGACTACTATGCGATCCACAGGTTGGCGACGAAGCTCGGCTTCGGCACGGAATTGTCGAAGAACCTCAAGATGGTGAAGGGCAAGTTCGGCGATGAGCCGGAGGCCGAGTCCATCCTGCGTGAGATCAACCGCGGCGGCTGGTCGACGGGCTACACGGGCCAGTCGCCCGAGCGCCTGAAGGCGCACATGGCCAACCAGGGCGACTTCGACCTCGTGTCGCTGCGTGCCAAGGACGGGCCCAACAAGGGCGACTACTACGGCCTGCCGTGGCCGTGCTGGGGCACGCCCGAGATCAAGCATCCCGGTACGCACATCCTCTACAACACCAACCTGCACGTGAAGGACGGCGGCAGCACCTTCCGCGCCCGCTTCGGCACGGAGTACCAGGGCGCCACGCTGCTGGCCGAGGGCTC
>JAIYAB010000181.1 GCA_027489275.1 Hyphomicrobiales bacterium | reverse complement strand
GATCACGGCAAGACGTCGCTGCTCGACGCCATCCGCCAGACCAACGTGGCGGGCGGCGAGGCCGGTGGCATCACGCAGCACATCGGCGCCTATCAGGTCACCTCGCCGCTCGGCAGCAAGATCACCTTCATCGACACCCCGGGCCACGCGGCGTTTACGGCCATGCGCGCCCGCGGCGCCAAGGTCACCGACATCGTCGTGCTCGTCGTGGCCGCCGATGACGGGGTCATGCCGCAGACCATCGAGGCCATTAACCACGCGAAGGCGGCGAAGGTGCCGCTGATCGTGGCGATCAACAAGATCGACAAGGCCGACGCCAATCCCGAGCGCGTTCGCACGGAACTGCTGCAGTACGAGGTGCAGGTCGAGTCCATGGGCGGCGAGACGCTCGAGGTCGAGGTCTCCGCGACCAAGAAGATGAACCTCGACAAGCTGCTCGAAGCCATCGCGCTGCAGTCGGAGGTGCTCGACATCCGCGCCAACCCGGACCGCCCGGCCGAAGGCACGGTCATCGAGGCCAAGCTGGACCGCGGTCGCGGTCCGGTGGCTACGGTCCTGGTCCAGCGCGGCACCCTGCGCACGGGCGACATCGTGGTGGCCGGCTCGGAGTGGGGCCGCGTGCGTGCGCTCGTCTCCGATCTCGGCGCCCAGGTCTCGGAAGCCGCCCCGTCGGTTCCCGTCGAAATCCTCGGCTTCAACGGCGCGCCCGAGGCGGGCGACCGCGTCGCTGTCGTCGAGAACGAGGCGCGGGCCCGCGAGGTCACCGAGTATCGCCAGCGCCAGAAGCGCGAGCGCCAGGCGGCACGCGCGGGCATCGCCCGCGGGTCCCTCGCCGACATGATGAGCCAGCTGAAGTCGAACGGACGCAAGGAGTTCCCGCTCCTCGTGAAGGGCGACGTGCAGGGCTCCGTCGAGGCGATCGGCGGCGCGCTGGAGAAGGTCGGCAACGACGAGGTGGCGGCGCGCATCATCCACGCCGGCGCCGGCGGCATCAACGAGAGCGACATCACGCTCGCGGAGGCCTCGGGCGCGGTGGTGATCGGCTTCAACGTCCGTGCGAACAAGGAGGCCCGCGAGGCCGCCGAGCGCGCCGGCGTCGAAATCCGCTACTACAACATCATCTACGACCTCGTGGACGACGTGAAGCAGGCCATGTCCGGCCTGCTTCCCCCGACGCTGCGCGAGGAGCGCCTCGGCGAGGCGCGCATCCTGCAGGTCTTCGCGGTGTCGAAGGTCGGAAAGGTCGCGGGCTGTCTCGTGCAGGACGGACGCGTGGAACGCGGCGCCAGCGTGCGCCTCATCCGCGACAACGTCGTCATCCACGAGGGCAAGCTCTCGACGCTCAAGCGCTTCAAGGACGAGGTCAAGGAAGTCCCCTCGGGCCAGGAATGCGGCATGGCCTTCGAGAACTACCAGGACATGCGCACGGGCGACATCATCGAGTGCTATCGCGTCGAGGAAGTCCGGCGCTCGCTGTGAACGCATCCGGGACCGGCGGCAGCATCGCCGGTCCCGCCCTTCTCCTGCACGTCGCGCCGGTTCGATCCCGGCCGGGCGGTGACCGATGAAACCCTCCAAGTCTGACCGGACGGGCCCCTCGCAACGGCAGCTGCGCGTGGGAGAACTCGTCCGCCACGCCATGACCGAAATCCTCGCCCGCGGCGACCTGCCCGAGCCCGCGCTGTCCCGCGCCTTCGTGACCATTCCGGAGGTGAGGATGAGCCCCGACCTGCGGCTGGCCACCATCTTCGTCACGCTGCACGACAAGCGCGAGGAAAAGGCGGTGCTGAAGGCCCTCGACTCGAATCGCAAGCACCTGCGGACCGAGGTGGCGCACAGGGTGAACCTGAAGTTCGCGCCCGACATCCGCTTCCGCATGGACGAGGGCCTGGACAAGGCCGCGCGGATCGACGCGCTGCTGCGCTCGCCGGCCGTGCAGCGCGACATCTCCGCCGACAGGGACGGCGGCCCGGATACGGACGAAGAGTAGAACCATGAACGCGCCGCGCAGGCACCGGGTCGAGGTCAACGGCTGGATCGTCCTCGACAAGCCGGTGGGCATGACGTCGACCCACGCCGTGTCCGCCGTCCGGCGGATCTTCAACGCCAAGAAGGCCGGCCATGCCGGCACTCTCGATCCATTGGCGTCGGGCATCCTGCCGCTCGCCTTCGGCGAGGCCACCAAGACCGTCCCCTACGTCGTCGACGGCGAGAAGGCCTATACCTTCACCGTCCGCTGGGGCATCGAGACCGAGACGGACGACAGCGAGGGCGGAGCCGTCGCGACCAGCGACCTGCGGCCGTCGGTCGGGCAGATCGAGGCGGCGCTGCCGCGCTTCACCGGCGCCATCGAGCAGGTGCCGCCGCGTTACTCGGCGATCAAGGTGGACGGCGAGCGCGCCTACGATCTCGCCCGAGACGGTGAGACGGTCGAGCTCCAGGCCCGCACCGTCGACATCCACGCGCTGCGCCTCGTCGCGCACGACGCCGAGACCGCCACCTTCGAGGCGGAATGCGGCAAGGGCACCTATGTGCGCGCCATCGCGCGCGACATGGGCCGCGCGCTGGGCTGCCTCGGCCATGTGATCGCGCTGCGCCGCACGCGGGTGGGGCCGTTCACTTTGGACGACGCCGTCCCCTTCGCCGCGCTGGAGGCGGCCGGGGCCGGGGCGATCGATGTCCTGCTGCCCGTTGAAGGGGGCCTCGTCGAGCTACCCTGCGTGGTCCTGAACCGCGACGCCGCCACCCGCCTGCGGCGGGGCCAGTCAGTCATCCTGCGCGGCCGCGACGCGCCGGCGGAGGGCGCCGTGTACGGCGCGTGCGGCGGCGTGGTCATCGCGGTCGGGCAGGTCGAGAAGGGTGAGTTCGTGCCGGTGCGGGTGTTCAACCTGCCGTTTTGATGCGGACAGGGCCGGGCCGCTCGGCCGATCCGAAGGCGCGTCTGCCGGCAACTCCGGCCGCTAGCTTTTCCGCCCCTTTCGTGTATAAGCCGCGCAACCGTCCGCGCCTCTGGCCCGGGCGGCGTCTCGCATGACCGCGCTGGACGACATCCCGGCGCGGCCGCCCAACAACATCAAAACCAAGGACGAACCGATGTCGATCACCGCAGAGCGCAAGCAGCAGCTCATCAAGGATTACGCCACGAAGGCCAGCGATACGGGATCTC
The DNA here is from genome assembly GCA_027489275.1 of Hyphomicrobiales bacterium. Lineage (GTDB taxonomy): Bacteria > Pseudomonadota > Alphaproteobacteria > Rhizobiales > Beijerinckiaceae > Alsobacter. The sequence goes on along the minus strand of JAIYAB010000181.1, from coordinate 2,098 downwards.
CCGAGGTCCAGGTCGCCATCCTGACCGAGCGCATCACCAACCTGACCGAGCACTTCAAGACGCACGCCAAGGACAATCATTCCCGGCGCGGCCTGCTGACGCTCGTCTCCCAGCGCCGTTCGCTGCTGGACTATCTCAAGCGCATCGAAGAAGCGCGCTATCGCACGCTGATCGAGCGGCTCGGCATCCGTCGCTGACCGCGCGGGCCGGCGCGACCGCCGGCTGCAGGAAGGGGTGCGGCGATCGATCGCCGCATCGGATCGTGCCTGCCGCGCCGCGTGGCGCGGGCAGGTCCGACAGCGGTCCGTCGGGGTGATGCCGAAGCCGGCGTCAGGCCCCGGAGTACGGCCCGCAAGGCGCGTACCCGCACCGAACCGGTGGGGCACTCGAACGGGCGCTGGCATGGTGCCACCGTCCGCATGAACAGGCCGGCCGACGGTTCATGGCAGGATCGCCGGATGCTTCGGGAACGCCCCGCAGCATCCCGCCGTCTTGCTCATGGCGTCGGTCCGGCCGGGAAGGCAAAGGATCGAAATGTTCGACATCCAACGTGTTGAGCTCACGTGGGCGGGGCGCAAGCTCGTCCTCGAGACCGGGAAGATCGCGCGTCAGGCCGACGGCGCCGTGCTCGCCACCTATGGCGAGACCACCGTGCTGGCCACCGTGGTTTCCGCCAAGACGCCGAAGGCGGGGATCGACTTCTTCCCCCTGACGGTGAACTACCAGGAGAAGGCCTTCGCGGCCGGCCGCATCCCCGGCGGCTACTTCAAGCGCGAGGGGCGCCCGACGGAGAAGGAGACGCTCGTCTCCCGCCTGATCGACCGCCCGATCCGCCCGCTCTTCGTCGACGGCTACAAGAACGAGACGCAGGTCGTCGTGACCGTGCTCTCGCATGACCTCGAGAACGATCCCGACGTCGTCGCCATGGTCGCCGCCTCGGCGGCGCTGACGCTGTCGGGCGTGCCCTTCATGGGCCCGATCGGCGCGGCGCGCGTGGGCTACGTGAACGGCCAGCTCCGCCTCAACCCGACCATCGCCGAGATGGCGGATTCGAGCCTCGACCTCGTCGTGGCCGGCACCGCCGACGCCGTGCTGATGGTGGAGTCGGAAGCCAAGGAGCTGCCCGAGGACGTGATGCTCGGCGCGGTGATGCACGGCCACAAGGGCTTCCAGCCCGTGATCGACGCGATCATCAAGCTCGCCGAGCGCGCCGCCAAGGAGCCGCGCGACTTCCAGACCCCGGATCACTCCGAGATCGAGAAGAAGATCATGGCGCTGGTCGAGGCCGACCTGCGCGACGCCTTCACGACGCCCAACAAGATGGAGCGCCAGGCGAAGGTGGCGGCCGCCAAGACCAAGGTCATGGACGCGCTGTGCGGCGAGGGCGCCGAGACCCCGCTCGACAAGATCCTCGTCGGCGGCGTCTTCAAGGACGCCGAGGCCAAGATCGTGCGCTGGAACATCCTCGACACGGGCGTGCGCATCGACGGGCGCGACGTGAAGACGGTTCGTCCCATCGTCGCCGAGGCCGGTTTCCTGCCGCGCACCCACGGCTCGGCGCTGTTCACCCGCGGCGAGACGCAGGCGATGGTCGTCGCCACGCTCGGCACGGGCGATGACGAGCAGTACATCGACTCGCTGGAAGGCACGTACAAGGAGACGTTCCTCCTTCACTACAACTTCCCGCCCTATAGCGTCGGCGAGACCGGCCGCATGGGCTCGCCCGGCCGCCGCGAGATCGGCCACGGCAAGCTCGCCTGGCGCGCCATCCGCCCGATGCTGCCCCCGCACCACGAGTTCCCCTACACGATCCGCCTCGTCTCGGAGATCACCGAGTCGAACGGCTCCTCCTCGATGGCCACCGTCTGCGGCACCTCGCTGGCGCTGATGGATGCCGGCGTGCCGCTGAAGGCGCCGGTCGCGGGCATCGCCATGGGCCTGATCCTCGAAGGCAAGCGCTTCGCGGTGCTGTCCGACATCCTGGGTGACGAGGACCATCTCGGCGACATGGACTTCAAGGTCGCCGGCACCGAGAACGGCATCACCTCGCTGCAGATGGACATCAAGATCGCCGGCATCACCGAGCAGATCATGAAGG
>JAIYAB010000161.1 GCA_027489275.1 Hyphomicrobiales bacterium | reverse complement strand
GTGATAGGCGAACTCAGGCGCCGCGGGCACGACGTCGACGTCGCGCCGGACTGGACGGTCGGTCGCCTGACGGCCGCCGAGAAGGGCGCCGACGGCCTGCTGCGTGCCGCCGCGACGCCGCGGCTGATGCAGGCCTACGCCGTCGGCCGCTGAGGCGGCCGGCCAGCGGGGCGAGGAAGCCGGGAGGCAGGCATTCGCCTGCTGCCCCGGGCTCGTCGGCGCGTTCGCGGTGCGGCGTCAGCGCCAGTGGTGGTGGCGATCCCCGCCGCGACCGCCGCGGTCGCCGCCCATCATGCCGCCACGGTTCGCCCAGCGCATCTGGTCGCGCTGCTTGTCGTCGAGCTTGCCGTAGAAGGTGTCGAAGGCCGGCCGCACGGTGCGGATCGCCTCCAGCCCGGCCGTCATGCGCTTCTCGGCGAAGGCGAGCCTGCCGGTCGGCGTGCGGTCGTTCCGCTCGGCGTCCGTCGGGCAGGCCGCCTTCAAAGTCGCCTCGGCCTTGGCCATCGCCGCCTTGAGCGCCTCGAAGTCGGGCTTCTGGGCGTCTGTGAGCGTCACGGAGCGCTCCAGCCGTTCGGCCATGCGCGGGACCATGCTCTCGTTGGCCTGGCAGAGGCGCCCGCCCATCATGGGCATGCCCATCATGCCGCCACCCATGCCGCCGCCCATGCGGTCGCCGCGGTCGCCGCGGCCGTCGCGGTGTGCGACGTCCATGCGTTCGGCCATCCCGGTACCAGGGCGGTGCATTGCGCCTTCCGCGCCGCGGAATTCGGCTGCGTAGGCCACTCCGCCTGCTGCCAGGAGGGCAGCCAGGGCTCCGGCGATCATGACCTTGCGGTCGGGGCCGTTCGACGATGCGTGCATGTCGTCCTCCTGTTTCGAAGCCGGCTCGCTGTGCCGGCGTCAGCCACTTGATCAACGCGCGGCCTTCCGTTCGGTGGCGGCCACATTACGGTTGCGCAATGTTCGCACCCCGACCTCGGGCTGTGCCGGATTCACGCCCTTCTGAATTCAGAGCCGGAGGGAACCGCGCTATGGTGTTTGCCGTTGTCATCAGGCCGTAGAACGGAGGTTGACGATGTTGGACAAAATCGCGACCGCGCTGTTCGCCGTCCTGCTCGCCCTCGCAATGGGTCTGGAGTCCCTCTTCCCGGTCTGAGGTCCTGCCGGTACGATGGCTGGCGATCGGCGAAGGTCAGGGTTGGGTTCGTCTGCACATAAGTTATAGTTGCGTGTGTGCGCAGCTCATCTCGGAGTTGTGTGCTCGCTCGATCGGCGGGGCCGTCCCCGCCGCCGTTCGGCTGCGGGGCCATGAACCGGAACCTTTTCGCGTATATCTGGTCGAACAGCCGTCGGGAGCAGCTCGCCATCCTGGCCGTGGTGCTGCTGTCGCTGCCCTTCTATTTCGTCTCGCTGGACCTGCCCAAATACATCGTCAACGACGCCATCCAGGGGCGTGCGTTCGCAGGCGGCAAGACGGAAGCCACCCTTTTCGCCTTCCGCTTCACGGTGCCGTGGTGGCTGGGCGGAAGCGGCACGCCGATCACCCTGTTCGACGGCTTCACGCTGGAACGCTTCGCCTATCTGTTCGCCCTGAGCGGTGCCTTCCTGCTGCTCGTGCTCGTGAACGGCGGGTTCAAGTGGTTCATCAACCTGCGCAAGGGCAAGCTCGGCGAACTGCTTCTGAAGAAGATGCGCTTCGACCTGTTCTCACTCCTCGTGCGGTTCTCGCCCGAGAGCGTGAAGGCGGTGAAGCCCTCGGAGATGGCGACCGTCATCAACAACGAGGTCGAGCCCATCGGCGGCTTCGTCGGCGACGCGTTCATCACGCCGGTGTTTCTTGGCGGGCAGGCGCTGACCGCGCTGACCTTCATCGTCGTCCAGAGCCCCGCGCTCGGCGTCATCGCCGCGTTCATCGTGGCGATCCAGGCGCTGATCATCCCGCGCCTGCGTCGCGAGCAACTCCGGCTCGGCAAGCAGCGCCAGCTCGCAGCCCGGGCGCTCGCCGGCCAGATCGGCGAAGTGGTCGAGGGCATTTCGGCCGTCCACAGCCATGGCACGAGCGCCTACGAACTCGCCCGCATCGATCGCCGCCTCAGCCACCTCTTCAAGATCCGGTTCGATCTGTACAACCGGAAGTTCTTCGTCAAGTTCGTCAACAATCTGCTCGCCCAGATCACGCCGTTCATCTTCTACGCGCTCGGCGGCTATCTCGCCCTCACGGGCAAGCTCGACATCGGCCAGCTCGTCGCGGTGATCGCGGCCTATCGCGAGCTGCCGCCGCCGGTGAAGGAGCTGATCGACTGGGACCAGCAGCGCATGGACGTGCAGGTCAAGTACGACCAGGTCGTCGAGCAGTTCGCCACGGTCACCCTTATTCCCGAGCCGACGCAGGCGCCCGAGCCGCAGGCCTTCCGAACCGGTCAGGTCGAGGCGGCGTCGCTCAAGGTCGTGGACGGCCGCGGGCAGGTTCACATCGACAATGTCAGCTTCGTCATCCCGCTGCCGGCCCATGTCGCCCTCGGCGCGGAAGGGGGCGACGGCCCCGACATCGTCGCGCGGATCCTCGGCCGGCAGCTCATGGACTTTTCGGGGCGGCTCAAGCTCTCGGGCTATGATGTCGCCGCCGTCCCGCAGGAGGAGGCTGGACGGGCGATTGCCTATGCCGGCCCGGAAACCGTGATCTTCCAGGGCACAATCCGCGAAAACGTCTCCTACGGGCTCAACCTCTGTCCGCCCGCCGACGAGACCTGGGACCATCCCGGCGACTGGATCGATTACGCCGCCGCGGGCGCGACCGGCCCGGAGGATCTCGATGCGCGCATCATCGAGGCGCTGCGCGTGGTCGGCATGGACCAGACCATCTACCGCTTCGGCCTCGGCGGGCTGATCGATGCCGAACGTTTCCCGACCCTTGCCGTGCAGACCGTAGACGCCCGGCGCGCCGTCTTCCGCGCGCTGGCCGAAACCGGCTCGACCGAGCTGATCGAGCCGTTCGATCCCGCTGCATACAACCGCAACGCGACCATCTCCGAAAATCTCCTCTTCGGCATTCCGATCGGGGGCACGCTGGCGGGCCGCCGCTTCATCAGCCATCCCTTCATCCGGGAAACTCTGGCGAAGAGCGGGCTCACCGCCGACCTCACCGGCATGGGCCGCGAGATCGCGGCGACGATGATCGACATCTTCACCGATCTGCCGCCGGATCACTTCCTGTTCGAGCAGTTCTCGTTCATCCGCTCCGAGGAACTTCCGGACTTCGCGGCCATCGTCGCCCGCCTCGATCGCGGCGAGCCGCCGACGGCCGACGAGACAGCGCGGCTGATCGAACTCACGCTCGATTACATCGAGCCCCGCCATCGCCTCGGTCTCCTCGACGCCGGCCGCGAGGCCCGCATCGTGTCGGCGCGGGCCCTCATCAAGTCGACCCTGCCTGCCGATCTCGCCGGCGCCATCGAGTTCTACGATCCCGATCGGGTCTGCGCCGCCGCGCCGCTCAAGGACAACCTCCTGTTCGGCCGGATCACCTATGGCGTCGCCGGCGCCGAGGAGCGCGTGCTCGCCGTGGTTCAGGACTGCATCGTGCGGCTGGGCCTGGAGCAGGACGTGTACCGTCTCGGTCTCGACTTCCAGTGCGGACCGGGAGGGCGCTTTCTCACTCCGACGCAGCGGGCTGCCGTCGCCCTCGCGCGGGCGTTGGTCAAGCGGCCCTGCGTGCTCGTCGTCAACGAAGCGCTCGTGCAGTTCGGCGAGGCCGAGCGCCGGCAGGTGCTGGAACGCATCCAGGAGGCCATGCGCGGCGCGAGCCTCATCGTCGCCATGAAGACCGTCGAAGCTCCGCCCGATTTCGACCATCTCGTCACGTTCGCGGGACCGCGGCTTCGGGGTACACTTGCTCTCGGCTCGCGCATGGGCGGTGGACGCGTCGCCAGCGATGCGGCAGCTTCAAGCGCATAGGCCGTTCCGCAGCCGCGGCGTGTCCGGACATGAAAGTGGGCAGCTCACATGGCGCTTGAATCGGAAGTCGAGAGCCTGCGCGCGGTCCCCATCTTCAAGGGGATGGATCCGCGTCGCCTCAAGCTGATCGCCTTCACCAGCCAAAGGCTGTCCTTCAAGGCGGGCGACGTCATGTTCCGGCAGGGCAGCGATTCCGACTGCGCCTACGTCATCCTCGACGGGTCGGCCGAGGTGGTGCTGGAGACGCCGACCGGGCCGCTCGTCGTCTCCCGCATCGGATCGCATTCGCTTGTCGGCGAGATGGGCGTCATCACCGGCGCGCCGCGCTCGGCGTCCGTCGTCGCCGTCACGGAGGTCGGCGTCCTGCGGCTGCCTAAGGATCATTTCTTAAGTCTTTTGGAAGAATTTTCTCAACTCGCTCTCGCGGTGATGCGAGATCTGGCGCACCGGCTCGAGGCCACCAACAGGCTCCTCGTGGCCCGGAACGAGAAAGCTGGTTAGGAATGACGGTCGCAGTCGCCGGGCGGCCGCCGGGAACGCTGAGATGACGCCGTACGGTCGGACCGGACTCGATCTCGATGCACATGGACAGGCGGGTAGCCTGCGCGGGATTTCCGTCCGCTTCTGGGGCGTCCGGGGCTCGTTCACCGTGGCCGACCCGCGGGTGAAGCGCTATGGCGGGAATACCGCCTGCGTCGAGATCCGCCTCGGCAGCCGCATGTTTGTCATCGACGCCGGCTCCGGCATCATCGGCCTCGGGCAGGTCCTCGCACAGGAGGCGCATGCCCGCGTCGACCTGCTCCTGAGCCACCTCCACCACGACCACATCTCCGGGCTCGCCTTCTTCGAGCCGCTGTTTCGCGACGGAACCACGGTGCGCATCCATTGCGGCAATCTCGGCGGCGCTTCGGCGCAGGCCGCGCTCGACCGCATGTTCGACGAGCCGCTCTTCCCGCTGCGCCTTTCCGGGCTGCCCGGCGCCATCGAGCATGTCGGGTTCGTGGCGGGGGAGACCCTCACCTTCGGCGGCGACTGCGAAGTCCGAACCTGCCTGCTCGCCCATCCTGGCGGCGCCACCGGCTACCGCTTCGACCATGGCGGCCGCAGCGTCTGCTACGTCAGCGACGTGGAGCACCCGGAGGAGGGCGTCGACCCCGCGCTCGCCGCTTTCGTCGCCGGCGCCGACCTCGTCATCTACGACACGACCTACACCGAGGACGAGTATCCCGGCCATGTCGGCTGGGGCCACTCGACATGGCAGGCCGGCGTCGCGCTCTGCCGTGCGGCCGGGGCGAAGGCGTTGGCCTCGTTCCACCACCACCCCTTCCGGGACGACGCGGCGCTGGATGCCATCGAGGCGGACCTGTCGGACTCGCTGCCGGGCTCGTTCGTCGCCCGGGAGGTTCAGACACTCGTTCTCTCAACCCCCGGCGATTACCCGTTCATGATCGGCGTGTGACGCCGCCCAGCCGGCTGCGCGCAGCCTTGCGCGCCAGACCGCGTAGGTCGTCTCCATCTGCGCGGAAAGCGAGCCGAAACACTCGGCTGCTCCGATCAGTCGCTCCGCATCCGGCGTCCCGGCCTTCACCGCCTCGAGCGCCTGTTCGTGGGCTGCGAGGAAGAGCTGCAGGTCCGCCCGCATGGTCTCGAGCGTCCCCAGCAGCGCAAGGACCCTCGTTTCCCGCGCCTGGCCCTTCAGCCTCAACGTGTCGACGCTGGCGAAGGCGAACCCCGTCGCGGCATCCGCAACGTCCTCGGACACGAGAATCGGCACGCCGTAGACCTTGGTGAGCGGTTCCAGGCGGGCCGCCGTGTTCACCGAGTCGCCGACGATCGAGTAGTCGAACCGCAGCGTCGACCCCATGTTTCCCACGCATGCGAGGCCGGTGTGGATGCCGATGCCCAGGCCGATCGCCTCCGGCGTCTCCGTTTCGCCGATCTCCGCCGCGAGCGCCGCCTTGATCCCCGGAAGGGTGGCCGCCATGCGCAGCGCGGCGTGGCAGGCATGGCCAGGGTGGTCCGGCACGTCGAGCGGCGCGTTCCAGAACGCCATCAGGCCGTCGCCGATGTACTTGTCGATGGTGCCGCGCTCGTCGAGCACCGCCTGCGTCAGCGGCGTGTGCACGGCGTTGAGGAAACGGATGACCTTCTCGGCGGGCATGCTCTCGGCGCGCGCCGTGAAACCGCGCAGGTCGAAGAACAGGATCGTCAGGGGCTTCGTCTGTCCGCCGAGTTTGAGCAGCCCCGGGTTGTCGGAAATGGTGCGCACGATTTCGGGTGCGACATAGTGCGAGAACGCGGCGCGGATCTGTCGCCGCTCGCCCTCCGTGCGCATGTAGCCCAGGATGGTGGCGATCAGGTATGTGGTGCCGACCGCGACGGAGGGAACCGCGGGATCGAGCAGGAAGCCGGAACGCGTGAAGGCCCACCACGCAGCCAGCCAGATGAGGGCGGCCAGCGCCAGGACCGAGAGCGCCGCCTGCATCGGACGCAGCGACCGGCCCAGGAAGATCGCCGCCAGCGCCCCGAGGAGCAGCATGGACAACTCGATTCCGCTGGCAAAATCGGGCCTCACGAGGTGCTGTCCCGCGAGAATCTGTTCGATCACCTCGCCATGCACGCGCACGCCGGGCACGCTTGCATCCAGAGGCGTCGCGCGGATGTCGCCCAGCGCCGCAGCGCTGGTTCCCACGAGCACGATCCTCCCCTCGATCTCGGCGCGCTCGACGCCGCCAGGCGTCAGCAGCTTCCAGAACGGGATCGTGCCGGCCGGCGCCGAACCGGCATAGCGGACGCGGACCGAGCCGTCGGCGTCGGTCGGGATCGTCAGCTCGCCCACCCTGAGGGCGTTGATGCCGTTGGGGGTGGCGCGCAGCGTCAGGGTCGTTGCCTTCTGCGCGACGCGCAGTGTTTCCAGCGCCATGGACGGCACGAGCGTCGTACCGACGCCAAACACGAGCGGGACGCGCCGCACGACGAGATCGCGGTCGGGAATCCAGTTCACGGCGCCGAGACCGGACGACACTACGGCAAGCCCGGGGAGGGGCGGCACGGCGCCTCCGAACCGGGGGACAAAGTTCAGGGCGGGCAAGCCGACCTCGGCGATTCCGAGAGTTGTCGGCGGCGCCGTCGGGACGTCGTCGGACAGGGCAAAGCCGATCACTGTGGGGGCTTTGCCGATGGAGGCGGCCAGGATGGCATCGTGCGATCGTGCGCGTAGCAGCGCCGCCACGGGTTGGTCGCGGATCTCAGGCCATGCTGCAAGAATCTGGTCGGGAGACGTCCGGTCCGGTTCGGCGAAGATGATGTCGAGCGTGACGACGGCTGCGCCGAGTTCGTTCAGGCGGTCCACCGCCTGGGCGATCCTGTCGCGCGGCCATGGCCACTGGCCGATGCGCTTCAGCGATTCTTCGTCGATGTCGACGATGCGGACCGGCCCGTCGCGGGCAGGTGTTCGCGGCTCCAGGCGCTGGAAGCCGTCGAAGACGAGATTGCGGACGCTCTGGACGCCGGGCCCTCCATGCAGCACGGCCCCCGTGCCGATCAGCAAGGGGGTCAGCATCAGGACGAAACCAGTGAGGAAACCTGTGACGCGCCCGTTCATGGCCGGCCGATCCGCGGCCGCATCCTGCGGCAGGCGAGACGCTATTCGAAATTGATGAATCGAAACTGGACGTGCGGCCCCGAAATGGCACCCGCAGCGTCATCGCCCGGGTGGACTGTCACCCGGACGTAACGCAAACGAGCGTGAGCGCCCGATGGACCTCGTGATCGGGCTGTGGCTCCGCGGGTCTATGTCGATGGAGGTCGTGATCGGCACGTCGCCACATCTTCAGCTTGACCGCGGTACCGACCTTCGTCTGCCGTATTACTACGGATGCGACGGATTGCCTTAGGCAGCCTCGGCGCCGTCCTCCCGCGGCCCCCGTGCCACGACCGTCAGCGTGCCGTCCGGAAGCGGGCATTGAAGGGCGCCGATCTCCTCCGGCGGCGCTGAAAGCCAGCGTTCCATCTCCGCTGGGGTCCGCAGGATCACCGGCATCGCCTTGGGGTGGATTGCGCCGACCTCGGCGTTGGGCTCGCAGGTCAGGAAGGAAAAGAGGACGTGATCCGCCGGCGTCTCCGAGGCGCGGCGGCTTCCGTGCCAGGGACGCCAGATCCCGGCGAAGGCGAACAGCGGTCGTTCAGGCGAGAGCGCGAACCATACCGGCGTCTTGCGCGGCTGCGTGTCCTCGTACTCGCAGAAGCTGGTGGCGGGCACGAGGCAGCGATAACGGGGCTTCAGCCATGCCCGCCAGTGGGGCGAGGCGAGGTTGCGAATGTTTGTGACCGGCCGCGATCCTGCATGAGCGGGGCCGGGGAGACCCCAACGCATCGTCATCAGTTCTCTCCCGTCGGCGCCCTCGCGAACGACAGGAGCCTGCTGATCCGGGAAGATGGCCGACAGCCGGGGCAGGTTGCCGGTTCGATCGTGCAGGGCGCGCGTCAACTCGCGGATCGCCTGCTGGCCCTTGGTCATGCTGTAGAGGTTGCACATGCGCTCGCCTTCGGGCGTATTCCACCCGCCCGCAGGCGCAAGCGCAACCCTCCATGCGCGGGCTTTCCGCGATCAGGACGGCTGGTGCGAAGCCGGGAGCCGGACCCAGGTCACGCCGGCAAGGAAATCGCCCACGCCCGTCTCCAGGAAGGCGCGCATCCGGGCTTCCTGCTCGTTCTCGCAGCCCCGCGTGACGGTGCGGGCGCGCGCCCGCAGCGACAGCAGCCAGCGGCGGCGTTCCGGATCAGCCCAGTCCGGAACGATCTGGACGAGGGTCACGTCGTCGTCAGAGAGCGTTGGGAAGGTGTGAACGGTCATGGCAGGCCCCCAATGCGGCAGGCTCAACTCCGGGGGAAGTCGGGGCATCCTCCTAAAAATCTACAGCCTTTGCAATGGTTTAAAAAATCAATACGAGCCAAGTCATTCGGCAACGAGCGTCATCTCCCGGCTTCGGCTTCCGCCTCGCGGATGTGGACTCGGCGCCTGCCCGTCGCCCCCGTGCGCTGCCGGCAGACGCTCGACGGCGTATCTCGTTGCCGGGTCGTTGCGCATGGTCAATGATCATCATGCCCTGGTGCCGTCCTTTGCATCGCTGGGTGTTCCGGGGCTTGGCGAGGGCGTCCGGCGCGGGCGCTCCGCGCCGCACGGCAGGGGCCTCGCGGGAGGCAGAATGGCCGCCGGCTGGACACGATGGTTTCCGGGACTTGCGACAGCGCGCGACTACAAGCTTGCCTGGCTTCCGCACGATCTCTTCGCCGGCCTCGCCCTATCGGCCATGCTCGTGCCGGTGGGCATCGCCTACGCGGTCGCGTCCGGCCTCCCGGGCATATACGGGCTCTATGCGACCATCGTGCCCTTGCTGGCCTACGGGCTGTTCGGCCCGAGCCGGATCCTCGTGCTGGGACCGGACTCGGCGCTGGCCCCCATCATCCTCGGCGTCGTCCTGTCGCTCTCGGCCGGCGATCCCGCCCGCGCCGTCGCACTGGCGGGGGCGATGGCCGTCGTGTCCGGCATCATCTGCCTCGTCGCCGGCTTGGCCCGCCTCGGCTTCGTCACCGAACTCCTCTCCAAGCCCATCCGCTACGGGTACATGAATGGCATCGCGTTCACCGTTCTCGTCAGCCAGATTCCGACATTGCTGGGTCTTCGGATCGAAGGCGACGGTCCGCTGCGCAGACTCGCCGAGATCGCGCAGGCGGTCATGGCCGGCCGCGCCAACGGGATGGCATTTGCCGTGGGCGGCGGAACGCTCGCCGCCATCCTCCTGCTCAAGCGGGTCCCGCGACTGCCGGCAATCCTGATCGCCGTCGTCGCCGCCACGCTCGCCGTCGCCGTCTTCGACCTGTCCAACCGCGCCGGCGTGTCCGTTCTCGGATCGCTGCCGCAGGGGCTTCCGCATTTCGAACTGCCGTGGATCGGCGCAGGCGATCTCGTTCCGGTGCTGGTCGGTGGCGCGGCGGTGGCGCTCGTCTCGTTCGCCGACACCAGCGTGCTGTCGCGCGTCTATGCAGCCCGGATGGGGACGCGCCCGAAGCCGGACCAGGAGATGGTCGCCCTCGGGGCAGCCAATCTCGCGACCGGCATCTTCCAGGGCTTTCCGATCAGCAGCAGCTCCTCGCGCACGCCGGTCGCCGAGGCGTCGGGAGCACGAACGCAACTGGCCGGCGTCGTCGGCGCGCTCGCCGTGGCGATGCTGCTGGTTGCGGCGCCGGACCTGCTGGAGCATCTGCCGCACACAGCGTTGGCGGCCGTGGTCATCGCCGCCGCCATCGGCCTCGTCGACCTTCAGGGACTTCTCCGCATCCATCGCATGCAGCCGTGGGAGTTCTGGCTGTCGATGGCCTGCTTCGCAGGCGTGGTGTTCCTCGGTGTCATCCCGGGAATCGGTCTGGCGATCTTCATCGCCGTGGTCGAGTTCCTGTGGGACGGCTCGCGGCCGCATTCGGCGATCCTCGGCCGGGCGGATGGTGTCAAGGGCTACCACGACATCACCCGATACCCGCAGGCGCGGCAGGTGCCAGGTCTCGTCCTCTTTCGCTGGGACGCGCCGCTCTTTTTCGCCAATGCGGAGTTTTTCCGGGAGCGCGCGCTGGAAGCCGTGTCCCAGTCGCCGACGCCGGTCCGGTGGCTGGTCGTCGCCGCCGAACCGGTGACGAGCGTCGATGTGACGGCGGCCGATGCGCTGGTCGATCTGGACGACCAGCTCGAGGCCAGCGGCGTCGAGTTGTGCTTCGCCGAACTCAAGGACCCGGTGAAGGACAAGCTGAAGCAGTTCGGCCTCTTCTCGCGGTTCGGGGAAGACTCGTTCTTCCCGACCGTCGGCGCAGCCGTGAGCGCCTACCTTGAAGCCCATCCGGTCGTCTGGGTGGACTGGGAGGACCGCTGACGGTGCGGGATGCCGGCGCTACTTCTCAAGCCGACTTGCGTTTCGTTGGCCCGGCCGCGGCGGACGACGTGTTGCGGTTCGTCCCGGCGGCGGGAGATGCGTCCGTCGTCCCCGGCTGTCGCTTCGGCTTCCGGGTGGCCGCGTTCGGAGCCGTTTCGCTTTCAGGAGCGGCCGTCACAGCCGACGCCGCGTCCCGATCGCCGGTCGAAGCCTCCGGCCGGCGGGGAGCCTGGCCGTAGCTCATCCGCTTCATCTGCCGAAAGACCTGCGTCATCTGCGCCCTCGTCAGCCGGGGAGGCTCGCCGATGGCCAGCGCATGGACGTACATCTTGGCCAGGGTCTCGATCTCCACGGCTCGCCACAGCGCCTTTTCGAACGTGTCCGCCAGGACGATCAGGCCATGGTGGCCGAGCAGGCAGGCCAGACGTCCGTCCAGAGCGGCCAGCGCATGGTCGGACAAGTCCTGCGTGCCAAAACACGCGTAGGGAGAGCACCGCACGTCGATCCCGCCTCCCACTGCCACCATGTAGTGAAAGGCGGGGATCGACTTCCCGTGCACGGCAAGCGTCGTCGCGTAGGTTGAGTGCGTGTGCAGCACCACGTTCACATCCGCGCGCGCCTTCAGGATATCGCGGTGAAAGCGCCATTCGGAGGACGGGCGGTGGCGGCCGGAGCAGGTGCCGTCGAACGCCATCTCGACGATGTCCTTGGGGCCCATGTCGTCGTAGGGCAGGCTCGTCGGCGTGATCAGCATGCCGTCCGCAATGCGATGGGAGAGGTTGCCCGACGTGCCCTGGTTCAGGCCGATCCGGTTCATCTCGCGACAGGTCTTCACGATCCCCTGGCGGATGTCGCGATGGGTTACTTTGGACATGGTGGTCTCCGGCTCGTCCTAACGGGGAAACTATAGCGCGCCCTGCATCGGTCGCGGCATCTTCCCACGTGAAGCGCCGGGGGAAAGAATTCATCATGTTCCGACAGCGGGTTCAGCCGAAGCGCTGCCTTAACGTGACGTTAGACGGCATCCGAACAACCTGAAGTTGAGCCCAGACTTTCCGCACATCCGCTCGTGCCGGGCATCCTTTCCGCGGCCGCCGGTGAAATGCCGACTGGCCCGTCATGCCAATGGCGCGAGAATGCTCGCGCATGAATGCGACAGGTGCCGATCATGCCGTCTTCCCGAGCCATGTCCTCGATCAACACCAAGGTCGGCGTCGCCTTCCTGCTGGCGGCGCTCGTTCTGATCGGGGCGGGCGCGACCGTGGCGCTCAATTCCACGCGGCTGGGCGGTGCTCTGGACGGGTTGCGATCGAGCGCGACGGTCCTGCGGCAGCACACGCTGGCCGACATGTTCCACGACGCCCTGCGCGGGGACGTGTATGCCGCGCTCTACAACGCGACAAAGTCGAAGGATGGTCTCGAGCAGGATCGCAGGCAGGTCGCCGAGGATGCAGCCTCGTTCCGCAAGACCATCGATATCCTGTCGCGTGAGGCCGTCTCACCGGAAGCCAAGGAGGCGCTGGCGAGGCTGCGCCCGGTGCTTGAGGGCTACATCGCGCAGGCCGACAGGATCGTGAACCTGGCCTACGCGGATCACAGCGCGGCCGAGCAGGCGCTGCCGGAGTTCGTGGAGCGCTTCGAGGCGCTCGAGAAGGCGATGGAAGAGGCCGGCGACGTGATCGAAGCCGGAGCACACGCCATCGAAGACGACGCGCAGGACAGCCGACGCGCCGCCGCTTGGCAGTCCGGCGCCGCCGGCGCCCTCGTGCTGGTGATGCTGCTCGCCGGCTTCCTCTGGATCCGGCGGCAGTTCGTCATTCCCGTGCGGGGCCTGGCGACCAGCATCATCAAGATCAAGGACGGCGGCGACATCGATCTTCCCGGCCGCGGCCGCAGCGACGAGATCGGCGAGGTCGCCCGCGCGATCGACCACATCAGCAGCCTCGGCCGCGATACCCAGCTCACCGTCCACGCGATGAACGCGTCCGACACGCTGCTGATGATCACCGATCCCGACGAGCGCATCGTCTTCATCAGCGCCAAGCTGTGCGAACTCCTGATGACGCTCGAACCCGCCTTCCGCGCCGCGCGAAACGACTTCGCCGTCGAGAAGATGACTGGCGAGCACCTCGACTACTACCGCGCCAACCCGGCCCTCAGCCGCAAGCTGCTGTCCGACGACGGCAAGAAGCGCAAGGTCCGCTACGAGGTCGGGAACCAGGTTCTGCTGGTGGACATGACCTACATCCACGACATCGACGGCCGTAAAATCGGACACACACTGCTCTGGCACGACGCGACGGCTGAGATCGCCGGGCAGGCCGAGATCGCGACCGTCATCGCGGCCGCCCAGAAGGGCGACTTCTCGACCCGCCTCGACGTCGCCGGCAAGTCCGGCTTCGTGAAGGACATGGCCGCCGGTCTCAACGAGCTCGCCGAGCTCGTCGAAGGGGCTGTCGAAGAGTGCGCCGCGGTGATGCAGGCCGTCGCCGACGGCGACCTCACGCATACGGTCGCCTCGGCGTTCGAAGGATCGCTGGGAGCGCTGGCGAGCAGCATCAACGACACCGTGGCCCGCCTCTCCGAGACGGTCTCGACCATCCAGGCCACCTCCGTCGAAGTGTCAGGATCGGCCCGCGAGATCAACGCCGGCGCCGACGACTTGTCGCGCCGCACCGAGGAGCAGGCGTCCTCGCTCGAGCAGACCGCCGCCACGACGGAAGAGCTCGCGGCCTCGGTCAAGGCCTCGGCCCAGTCCTCGCGCCAGGCCGTCGACCTCGCCGAGGAGGCGATGAAGGTCGCCCAGACCGGCGGCACCATCGTCACCCAGGCCGTCGAGGCGATGACCCGCATCGAGCAGGCCAGCCAGAAGATC
>JAIYAB010000246.1 GCA_027489275.1 Hyphomicrobiales bacterium | reverse complement strand
GTCGAGACGACGATCTGCGTCACGCCGACGGGCTTGCCGTTCTCGTAGCGCACCGTGACCTGGCTCTTGGCGTCCGGTCCGAGGACCTTGCTCTCGCCGCTGCGGCGCGCGTCCGACAGGAGCTTGAGAATGTTGTGGGCGTAGTAGAGCGGGGCCGGCATCAGCTCGGGCGTCTCGCGGCAGGCGTAGCCGAACATGATGCCCTGGTCGCCCGCGCCTTCGTCCTTGTTTCCACCGGAATCGACGCCCTGGGCGATGTCGACCGACTGGGCGTGCAGCAGCACCTCGATATCGGCCGTTTCCCAGTGGAAGCCGGCCTGCTCGTAGCCGATGTCGCGAATGGCGAGGCGGGCGACATGGGAGACGAAATCGCGCGTCAGGGTCGCCGGGCCGCGAGTCTCGCCGGCAATGACGACCTTGTTGGTGGTCGCGAGCGTTTCGCACGCGACGCGGACGTCCTTCGGATCCCAGCCATGGTCGGCCGCGGAGCGGAAGAACGCGTCGACGACCTCGTCGGAGATGCGGTCGCAGACCTTGTCGGGGTGACCCTCGGAAACCGATTCGCTCGTGAACAGATAATTGGACCTGGCCACACCATCCTCGCTCAGGCTAGGCGCCCGGCCACCGGGCCGGGCACACCATCTGGGCAGGTTCCTGACAGGCTCCGTTCGTCAGGTCAAGCCGTTGTAGCGAAACCGTTCTTAGTAACGAACGATTCACGCTGCGGACTGGGAGTCCGCCACGTCGGCGGCGACCAGCTTGGCAATCTCGTCCTCGCCGGCGATCGCGGTGACCAGATCGACGACCCGGCGACGCAACTTGGGATCGCGAATACGAAGAAACGCCCGGTTGAGTTGGACCCCTTCGTTCGATGCGAGGAAATCCGCCACATAGGGGGTATCGGACACCTCGTTGAAGCCTTCGACCGAACGGGTTTCGCCGGATGGGGCGCCCTCGAAAAAGAATTCGACCGGCATGCCGAGGATATTCGAGATCTGCTGCAGCCGGCTGGCGCCGATGCGATTGATCCCTTTCTCGTATTTCTGGACCTGCTGGAAGGTGAGCCCGAGAGCATCGCCGAGACGTTCCTGGCTCATTCCGATCAGGACGCGGCGCATGCGGACCCGGCTGCCGACATGCTTGTCTACGGGATTGGTCGTCTTCTTGGTGATCATTTCGACACCTCAAATGTGAGCCGGGCTCTGCGTCCCGTGCGTTGAAATCGATTTCGAAAAAACCGGCGAGCGAAAAAGCGTACCGGGCAATGCACCGGGCAAATCGACCCCCGGTTGCGCGCAAGTTTCTGAAATTCCCGTCCAAGTGTCAAACGCGACGTGAACCAAATGCCGCCGAGAGACAAAAAAACGTCAACAGCAATGCCGAAATCCATGGGTGCCGCCCATAGGGGGGCGGCGCGATTGCGCCCGGCAGCGGTGCGTCGAGCACGCCTTCGACGCCGAGCCCGAGCGACGCGACGATGCGCCCATAGGGATCGACGACAGCCGAGACGCCGTTGTTCGCCGCGCGCACGAGAGGCAGGCCCTCCTCGATGGTCCGCAGCCGCGCCTGGGCGAAATGCTGCCAGGGTCCGGGCGTCATGCCGAACCACGCGTCATTGGTGACGTTCAGCAGAAGGCCCGCCGTTCCGTCCTCGGGCGTCACGTTACCCGGGAAGATCGCCTCGTAGCAGACCAGCGGCGCGACCGGTGGCAAGCCGGGCACGGCGAGAACCTTGCGGCGCACGCCCGCCTCGAACCCGCCCGGGGCATTCACGAACTGCCGGAGGCCGAGCGTCGTCAGGAGCGACGAGAAGGGCAGGTATTCGCCGAAGGGCACGAGATGCACCTTGTCGGCGCTGCCGAGCACGATCCCGTCGTGGCCGACGACTTGTATCGCGTTGAAGAAGCGCCGGCCCGATTCGCCCGGCAGAGGATCGACCATGCGCACCGCGCCGGTGACCAGTGTCGTTTCCGGCGGAAGGAACTCGGCAATCTGCGCCAGCGCAGCAGGCTCGCGCGCGAGTACGAAGGGAAAGGCAGATTCCGGCCAGACGAGATGCGTGACGTCGGCGACGCCCGTGCGCTCGGGCGACGTCGCGCGGTCGCTCATCTCCAGGTACTTGCGCAGGATCGCCGCGCCGTTCTCGGCCCTGAACTTGTCGTCCTGGGCCACGTTGGGCTGGACGATGCGCAGCCGCACGCCGGCGACCTCGCCGACGCTGCCGAAGCCCAGCCGCAGGCCTCCGAAGGCGGCAATCAGGCCGAGGGCGGCCAGCGCGACAACCGACGGCAGCCAGCGCGCGCGTCCGTGACCCGACGCCAGGGTCGCCGGCGCGGCGCAGATCGCCACGGCGATCGGCGTCAGGCCCTCGAGCCCGACGAGGCTCGCGGCCTGCGCCAGCACGAGGTGATCGCCCAGCGCCATGCCGAAGCTGTTCCACGGGAAGCCCGTGAACAGGTGGCCGCGCAGCCACTCCGAGACCCCGAGCCCGGCGGCCAGCGCGAGAACCCGCCAGGGTCCCGGCGACCACAGCAGCCGCGCCACGACGAAGCCGGCCGCCGGAAACACGGCGAGGACCGCCGGCAGCCCGACAACCCCCAGCGGCATCAGCACGGCGAACTGGTCCGGCTCGACCAGAAAGGCCGCGCCGAGCCACCACAGGCCGGCCACGAAGTAGCCGAAGCCGAAGCACCAGCCGGCGGCGGCGGCAGAGCGCAGCGTCGGCCAGTTGAACCGACCGGGTGCGGCCGGAGACCCGTCGAGCAGCCAGACGGCGATCGTCATCGACACCGCGAGCGCTGGCAGGACGCCGAAGGGCGGCATCGCCAGCGCACCGGCGGCGCCCGCGGCCAGCGCGATCATCGCCCGGCCGAACCCCCAGGCCAGCACCACCCGGTGCGCGACGCGCTCCATGCCGCGTCAGCGCTCGCCCGGGGGAGGCGCCGGATCGGAAGCGGCGGGAGCCGGCGCGGCGGCAGGGGCGGGAAGCGCGAGCGTGACGCCCGGCGCGTCGCTCCGGCTGTCGACGGGATGGACCCGCAGCCGCTTGATGCGGCGGGGGTCGGCGTCCAGCACCTCGAACTCGAGGCCCGAGCTGTGCGTGACGATCTCGCCGCGGACCGGTACCCGGCCCGCCAGCGTGGCGATGAGGCCACCGAGCGTGTCGACATCCTCAGCCGATTCGTCGCCCACGAGGTCGACGCCCAGGGCCGCAGCGGCGTCCTCGAGGCTCGTGCGCGCATCGGCGACGAAGCTCCCGTCCGCGACCTTGACGATCACGGGGGTCTCGTCTTCGTCATGCTCGTCCTCGATATCGCCGACGACGATCTCGACGAGGTCTTCGATCGAGACGAGACCGTCCGTGCCGCCGTATTCGTCGATCACCAGCGCCATGTGGGTGCGCAGCGTCTGCATCTTCACCAGCAGGTCGAGCGCCGGCATCGACGGCGGCACGAAGAGAACCTGCCGCAGGATTTTGGCAGCCGAGAGCGGCGTGGAGAGGTCGACCTTGCCGAGGTCCGGCGCGTCGATCGGCGCCTTGCGCCGGCGCTTCGACGGCGTCGTCTCGGCGCGGCTGGCGAGATAATCCAGGAAATCGCGGATGTGGACCATGCCGCGCGGGTCGTCGAGCGTTTCCGCATAGACCGGCAGGCGCGAATGCCCTGCCGTGCGGAACACCCGCAGGAGATCGCCGAGCGTGATGTCCATCGACACCGCGACAATGTCGGCGCGCGGCACCATGACATCCTGCACGCGGTGCGTCCGCAGGCGCAGGACGTTGCGCAGCATCGCGCTTTCCTGCGGGGAGAAATCCGTGGCCGGCGCGCCCTCCGACAGCGCGTCCTCGAGATCGTCCCGGATAGAGAACGGGCTCTTCAGTCCAAAGCGCACGAGAAGCCGCTCGATGAAGGTGTCGCCCTGCGTCTGGAGGCGCTCCCCGTTCTGCGTCGGCGCGCGAACGGAGGGCGTGTCGGTACTGGAAGGGTCTGAAGTCATGGCCTCGTCTGATCCTGCCGCCCGGAGGACGGCTCCCGCCTCACCGGCCGGGCCCGGGAGAACCCGGCGCGGCCGAATCCGGCTCATCGGCTCCATATGGGTCCGGAATGCCCATTCCGGCAAGCACCCGCGTCTCGAGCGCTTCCATGGCCCGCGCCTCGGCGTCCGTTTCGTGGTCGTGGCCGACCAGATGCAGGAAGCCGTGCACGAGCAGATGGCTCACATGATCGCCGAGGGGCTTGCCCTCGTCCAGAGCCTCGCGCAGGACCGTCTCGAAAGCGAGAGCGATGTCGCCGAGAAACGGCGCCGTCCCGGCGTCGCGCGCCAGCCGGTCCGGCGGCAGCGCCGCGAAGGACAGCACGTTCGTCGGCTTGTCCAGCCCGCGCCATTCCCGGTTGATGTCGCGCATCCGCCGGTCGTCCGTCAGAAGGACGCTCACGCCGGCCTCCCCCGAGAGGACGACGCCGCACGATGCCGCCGCGGCGTCGAGCGCGCGCTGGACCAGCGCGTCGCGATCCGGGATCGCGTCCCAGTCGCCGGCATCCGCCGCGATGTCGGCGACGATGACGCTCACGGGCGCGGCGGCTCCGCCGGCCCGCGCAGGTCCGCCTCGTAGGCGCCGACGATGCGGCGCACGAGATCGTGGCGCACGACGTCGCCCTCAGCGAACTTCACCCGGCCGATGCCCTCGACCCCATCGAGAATGCGCACCGCCTCGACGAGGCCCGATTTCTGCCCCGGCGGCAGGTCGATCTGGGTCGGGTCGCCGGTGATGATCATCCGCGAGCCCTCGCCGAGACGGGTCAGGAACATCTTCATCTGCATGCCGGTGGTGTTCTGCGCCTCGTCGAGCAGCACCACCGCGTTGGTCAGCGTGCGCCCGCGCATGAAGGCCAGCGGCGCGATCTCGATCATGCCGGTCTGCAGGCCGCGCTCCACGTGCC
>JAIYAB010000178.1 GCA_027489275.1 Hyphomicrobiales bacterium | reverse complement strand
GTGCTGGAAATGCTCGAGCGCTCCGGTCTGTCGACGGCGGCGGCTCTGACGCTCGCCTCCAGCATGGGCCTGCTGTCGACGGTGGCCCGCGTGGCCGATTTCGCGCTCGGGCGGCGGGCCTCGCCGATGACCTCGGCGTTGATCGCCTGCGGGCTGATCGTGGCCTCGTTCGCGGTGCTGTTGCCGGCCATGGGCAGCGCGGTCGCCGCCGTCGTCTTCATCGGGCTCTACAGTTTCGGCACGGGGCTCTTCGCCGTGTCGCGCGCCACGCTTCCGCTCTGGGTGTTCGGCTCGGCGGCCTACGGCACCTTCGCCGGGCGGATCGCCTTCGGCCAGAACGTCGCCAATGCCACCGCCCCGGTGGTGCTCGCCTACGTCCTCGACCGGCACGGGCTGGCCCCCGCCGTCTGGCTGCTCGCGGCGACCATGGCCGCAGCCTTCGCGCTGCTGCTCGTCCTCGGCTCGGTCGTACGGCGGCATTCCGTCGTTGCGACGGCCGCGGCCACGTCCCCGGAGACGGGTGCCTGACCCGGCGGCGCATGTTATGCATCGCTGCGAGTTCGAGAAAAGGGTCCCGCCATGCTCCGCGCCACCACCGTCGTCCGCAAAGCCGCCGTCAAGCCCGAGCGTATCGCCGACACGGTCGTGCTGGACCATGACGGCCGCCATCGCCGCCGCATGGCGCTGACGGGGTCGAACGGGCTCGCCTTCCTGCTCGACCTCGAAAAGGCCACCGTGCTCAACGACGGCGACGGCCTGAAGCTCGAGGACGGCCGGCTGGTGCAGGTGAAGGCGGCGGCGCAGAAGCTCCTCGAGGTTCGCGCGGAAAACCCGCTGCGCCTCCTGCGCGTGGCCTGGCACATCGGCAACCGCCACACGCCCGCCGAGATCACCGCCGACGCGATCTATATCGAGGAAGACCACGTCCTCGCCGAGATGGTGCGCGGGCAGGGCTGCAGCGTGACCACGGTGGAACGTCCTTTCCAGCCGGAAAAGGGCGCCTACGACCAGGGCGGGCATGGCCACAACCATGGCCACGATCACCATGATCACGGCCACGATCACGCGCATGCCCATGGCCACGCGCATGCCCATGGCCACGAACATGCCCATGGTCACGAGCACGGCCCCGATTGCGGCTGCGGGCACGACCACGCTCACGACCACGACCATGGTCACAAGCACGACCATGGTCACAACCATGACCACGGGCACGGCCACAAGCATGGCTGATGCCGCGTTGCTGCCGCTGATGGTCTGGCTGTCGCCGGCCTTTCCGGTCGGCGCGTTCGCCTATTCGCACGGTCTGGAATGGGCGGTGGAGACCGGGCAGGTCCGGGACGCTGCCACGGCGCAAGCGTGGATCGCGGGCCTGCTCGATCACGGCTCCGGACGCAACGACGCGGTGCTGCTGGCCGCCGCGTGGCGCGCCGCCTCCGCCGGCGACGGCGAGGCCCTGCGCGAGGTGGCTGAACTCGCGGTCGCGCTGCAACCGACGCGCGAGCGGCATCTCGAGGCCACCGCCCAGGGCAACGCCTTCCTCGCCATCGCGCGGGCCTCATGGCCCACGCCGGCCTTCGACGCGCTGAACCGCGCGTGGGACGGCGACGTCGCCTATCCGGTGGCGCTCGGCGTGGCTGCCGCCGGACACGGCGTGCCGCTGGCGCCGGTGCTGGAGGCGGCGCTGCTCGCCTTCGTCGCCAATCTCGTCTCCGCCGCCGTGCGTCTCGGCCCCATCGGCCAGACCGACGGCCAGCGTGTCACCGCCGCCCTGTTGCCCCGTGTGCGGGCGGCCGCGGCGTTCGCGGCCGGGGCGGGTCTGGACGATCTCGGCGGCGCCGCGTGGCGCTCCGACATCGCCTCCGCCCGGCACGAGACCCAGTACACGCGGTTGTTCCGCTCCTGAGACCGACGAAGGATCACGCCATGACCCGCTCTTCCCACGGACCCCTCCGCGTCGGCATCGGCGGCCCGGTCGGCTCCGGCAAGACGGCGCTGATGGAGGCGCTGTGCAAGCGCTTCCGCGACACCTACGACATCTGCGCCATCACCAACGACATCTACACGAAGGAGGATGCCCGCCTCCTCACCGTCGCCGGCGCGCTGCCGGAGGAGCGGATCATGGGCGTGGAGACCGGCGGCTGCCCGCACACCGCGATCCGCGAGGACTGCTCGATCAACCTCGCCGCGGTCGACGCGATGGTGAAGCGCTTCCCCGGCCTCGACGTGGTGCTGATCGAGTCGGGGGGCGACAACCTCGCCGCGACGTTTTCGCCGGAGCTCGCCGACCTCACGATCTACGTCATTGACGTCGCCGGCGGCGAGAAGATCCCCCGCAAGGGAGGCCCCGGCATCACCCGGTCCGACCTGCTGGTCATCAACAAGACCGACCTCGCCCCCTTCGTCGGCGCCGACCTCGGGGTCATGGACCGCGACGCCAGGCTGATGCGGCGCGACAAGCCGTTCGTGTTCGCCAATGTGCGGGCCGGCGACGGCGTTGCCGCGGTCGCCGATTTCATCGAGACGGCTGGTGGACTGAAAGGCTAGGGCATCATCCCTCCAAGTGGGCGCCGCTCAATGGGACGGGCGCCAGCGCCGTCGAACACGGCCGTGAACACGGCGCAGTCCTTGCTTGACCGGGACGACCAGACTTCGAGGAGAGATTTCATGACTTTGCCTGCCCGTCTCCTGGCCGCCGCCGCGCTGGCGGCATTCGCCACGCCGGCCCTGGCCCACACGGGCGTCGAGCCGCATCTGCACGGCCTGGGCTCCGGCTTCGCCCATCCGCTCGGCGGCATCGATCATGTGCTGGCGATGGTGGCGGTCGGGCTGTGGGCCGGCCTCGTCGGCGGGCGGGCCGCGTGGGCGTGGCCGGCGGCCTTCGTGACGGCCATGGCCGGCGCGGCCATGCTGGGCATGGCGGGGGTCGCGCTGCCGGGCGTCGAGGTCGCAATTGCGCTCTCGGTTGTGGCGCTGGGCTCGCTCGTGGCGCTCGGGACGCGGGCGCCGCTGGCGCTCGGGGCGGCGGCTTGCGCGGTGTTCGCCGTCGCCCATGGCTGGGCGCACGGGGTGGAAATGCCTGCGGATGCGGCAGGCGCTGCCTACGGCATCGGCTTCGTCGCCGCGACGGCCGCGCTTCACGGCGCCGGGCTGGCGCTCGTGCAGTTGGGCGGGCGGTTCCTGTCGCCGGTTGCCGCGCGGGCGGCGGGCGGCGGCGTCGCTCTGGCCGGCCTCGCGCTGCTGGCGGCCTGACGCCGCGAACGCCCTCGACTTCGCATTTGGACATCTTCCTGCCGCGCCCGGCTATCCAGGGCGCGGCATTTTGCATTACGCAGGCACACGCCCGCCCCGCTTTCACCGCCGACGGACCCGCCCATGCCGAACGCCTTCGTCCTCAAGCTCGCCTGCCCGAACCGCCCCGGCATCGTCGCCGCCGTCTCGACCTTCCTGTTCGAGGCTGGCTGCAACATCCTCGATGCGCAGCAGTTCGACGACACGGAGACGAACCGCTTCTTCATGCGGGTCGTCTTCAACCCGGTGGAGGGGCAGGCGGACGCGGAGGCGCTGCGCTCCGGTTTCGCGCCGGTCGGCGAGCGCTTCGGCATGGAGTGGTCGTTGCGCAGCCGGGCCGAGAAGCGCCGGGTGATGCTGCTCGCCTCGAGGTTCGACCACTGCCTCGTCGACCTGCTCTATCGCCGCCGCATCGGCGAACTGCAGATGGACATCTCGGCGGTCGTCTCGAACCATCCGCGCGAGGCCTACGGCACGACCGATTTCGACGGCGCGCCCTTCCACCATCTCCCGGTCACGAAGCAGACCAAGCTGGAGCAGGAGACGCAGCTCTGGGAGCTGATCAAGGCCACCGGCACCGAGGTCGTCGTCCTCGCCCGCTATATGCAGGTCCTGTCGGACGGGCTGGCCGCCAAGCTCACCGGGCGCTGCATCAACATCCACCACTCGTTCCTGCCGGGCTTCAAGGGCGCCAAGCCCTACCACCAGGCCCATGCCCGAGGCGTGAAGCTCATCGGTGCGACGGCGCACTACGTCACGTCGGACCTCGACGAGGGGCCGATCATCGAGCAGGACGTCGAGCGCATCACCCACCGCGACACGCCGGAGGACCTCGTCCGCAAGGGCCGCGACATCGAGCGTCGCGTCCTGGCGCGCGCGCTCGCCGACCACCTGGACGACCGCGTCATCCTGAACGGCCACCGCACGGTGGTGTTCTCGGGCTGAGGCCTACCGCCCGCAGTCGACCGCCACGACCCGCCCGCGCTGCGCCGCCGCGACGGCCCCGGCGGTGAGCGGCGCCATGGCTGCGCCGGCCGGCGCAGGCTGCTGCCGGATCATGGCGAAGACCGCGGCGGCAGGTACCAGCGGCCAGCTCGCCTGCGGCATCACCCCGGCCACCACCCGCGGCTCCGCCGCTACCGCCGCCACCAGCCCGACGAAGGCGCCCGCCCTGTCGAACACCGCCGCGCCGGCCGCGCCACGCTGCAGCGGGGCGAAGACGCGCGGCTTGCCGCCGTCCGGCAGGCGCGCCTCGCCCGGCACGACGGCGAGCTGCACGTCGCGGCCGAACGGCGTCTGCTCCAGCACGAGGAGCGGATCCGCATCGGCGGGGACCGCGGCCCGCATCGCGGCCTGCGGGGCTGCCAGGCCGGGCACGTCGAGGATGGCGAGGCCGGCCGCCTTGTCGACGGCCGTGATCCTCGCCGCCTGCCGGCCGACGGCCGGAGCGGGGCACCCCTCGACGGCGGCCACCGTCACCACCGTGCCTGGCGCGACGACGAGACCGGAATAGAGCGTCGGCATGTCCGCCGGCCGCATCGGGCTCGTGCCCTGCGGCTGTCCGGGAGCCGCCGGAGCAGCCGGCACCGCCGCCGTGGCGGCGGGCGACGACTCGAAGCTGTTCGCCACCGCGATGGCGATCCGGTCGAACTCGGCCGCGCGCGCGACCGGATAGGTCAGCGTGTAGCCGCGCAGGCCCGCCGGGGTCTGGTTCATGCGCGTGTAGAACCGCTTGCCGCCGGCGTCCCCGGCAACGACGAACCAGTCCGGCCGGAGCACCTTGTAGGTGATCCTGCGGCCCGGCTGGTCGGCGCGGAGCTGATCGTAGAGCGGCTGCAATTCGGCCGCGGGCGACAACATCTCGAGCGTGGCCGTGCCGTCAGTGGAGGCGAAGACGGTGCCGGCGGGCGATTGCCGCGTACGCTCCAGCAGCGCCTGCGGCACGCCGATGCGCGTTCCGCTGCGCGCGTCGAGCAGCCGGGTGAAGCGGATCGCGTCACGCGCCTTCGCGGCGGCCTGCTCCAGCGCGGCACGCTCCTTCGGCTGCAGGATGCCGTCCGGTTTCACTCCGGCCCGCTTCTGGAAGGCCTGGATGCCCTTCCAGGTCAGCGGCCCGAACCCGCCGGTCCCGGCGCCGGCGAAGTCGCCCGTCCAGATCAGGTTCTCCTGGATCGCCTTGCGCTCGGCCTCCGGCAGCCGGTCATAGTAGGCCATGGCGGCGGCGAACGCCGGGTCGACCGGCTGCTGCGCGGCCGCCGGGGCCTGCTGTGCCCGGGCCGGCGTCATGCCGCCGCCGGCAACCACCGGCAGGACCGCCAGAAAACCCGCGGCGCAAACGCGGGACGCGCCCCGTGCGAGCTTCGTCATGTGCCGCTCCCTGCCGCCCGTGGCCCGTCGATCCACGCGCCAACTCTTGCAGAAGCAGTCACGGTGGTCGAGGGTCTCGATTGCAGCCCTGAGCAGCAGTGCTAGGCTCCCGCCGACCCGTGGCCGGAATCCCGACGATGCGCGCGCTCATCCGCTCCCTCCCCGCCACCCTTGCCCTCGCCCTGGCGTTCGTCTCGCCCGGTCCGATGCCCGCCCTGCCGGGGTTCGGCCCGGCGGCGGCGCTCGCGCAGGGGCAGAAGGCCTATGTCCGCGAGGACCTCGCCTCCGAGGGCGTGCGGCTGGAGGAGCAGCTGCGCAAGGAGTCGACCGGGCTTGCGGGCCGGCCGGCGGCGCAGCTGCGCGCCGAGGGGCAGGCCGTCGCCGGGCGCGGCGACTACCGGCGCGGCCTCGCGCTCATCGCCGCCGCCGTCACGGCCGAGCCGCGCGACCCGGCGAACTGGCTCGCCTTCTCCCGCGTCGCCTTCGCCGCCAATGCGCAGAACGGCGGCGAGCGCTGGCAGCTCCAGCAGCGCGCGGCGGTGACGGCCTATGTCGCCTACCAGCGCGCGACCAACCGCCCCGACGAGGCCGCCGCGCTCGCCCAGCTCGGCGATACCTTCGCCGCCCGCTCCATCTGGCGTCCGGCGCTCGATGCCTACCGCCAGAGTCTCGCACTCGCCGACAACGCCGCGGTGCGCGACACCTATGCCCGGCTGCGCGAGCAGCACGGATTCCGGACCACCGACTACAAGGTGGACAGCGACAGCGCGTCCCCGCGCGTCTGCTTCCAGTTCTCCGATCCGCTGGCGCGCGGAAAGGTGGATTTCGCGCCCTACGTCGCCGTGGCAGGCTCTGCCAACGCGGCCGTCGCCGCCGAGGAGCAGCAGCTTTGCGTCGACGGGCTGAAGCACGGCGAGCGCTATGCCGTCGTGCTGCGGCAGGGGCTGCCTTCGGCCGTCGGCGAAAACCTCCTCAAGAACGCCGACTACGACATCTATGTCCGCGACCGCTCCCCGCAGGTGCGCTTCACCGGCCGCAACTACGTGCTGCCGCGCGTCGGGCAGGAGGGCATCCCGCTCGTCTCGGTGAACACCGCCAAGGTGGATGTCGAGATCAGCCGCATCGGCGACCGCAATCTTCTGCCCACCGTCCGCTCCGAGGATTTCCTCGCCCAGCTCGAGGCCTATCGCGCCCGCGAGATCGGCAACGAGAAGGGCTTCCGGGTGTGGAGCGGGACGATGGACACCCGCTCCGAGCTCAACCGGGACGTGGTGACGGCGTTCCCCGTGCTGGAGGCCGTCGGCACGCTGCAACCGGGCGTCTATGTGATGACGGCCAAGCCGAACGACGGCAAGGCGCCGGCTGCAACGACGTCCGCCGACGACAACGACTACAATGGCGACGACTGGCGCGCCCGCGCGACGCAGTGGTTCGTCGTGTCCGACCTCGGCCTCACCTCGTTCGTCGGTGACGACGGCGTGCATGTGTTCGTGCGCTCGCTCGCCTCGGCGCAGCCGATGGCGGACGTCGAGATCCGCCTGATCGCCCGCAACAACGAGGTGCTCGCGACGAAGCAGACGGACGCCGCCGGCCACGTGGCGTTCGATCCCGGCCTTGCGCGCGGCACCGCCGGCATGGCGCCCAGTCTCGCCGTGGCCAGCATGGCGGGCGACTACGGCTTCCTCGACCTCGGCCAGGCGGCGTTCGACCTCACCGACAGGGGCGTCAAGGGCCGCATCGCGCCCAAGGGGCTCGACGCCTTCCTCTATGCCGAGCGCGGCGTCTACCGCACGGGCGAGACGGTGTTCGTCACTGCCCTGCTGCGCGACGCCGCCGGCGTCGCCGTGCCCGGCATCCCGCTGACGCTCGTCGCGAGGCGGCCGGACGGCGTCGAGTATCGCCGGGCCTCCGTGCCGGACCAGGGCCAGGGCGGTCGCGCCTTCTCGCTGCCGCTGCTGGCCGGCGCGGCGCATGGAACGTGGCGGGTGGTCGCCTATGCGGACCCGAAGGGCCCCACCATCGGCGAGGCGACCTTCCTCGTCGAGGACTACGTGCCCGAGCGCCTCGCCATCGAGCTGACGCCGAAGCAGAAGACGCTCGGTCCCGGCGAGCCGGCGCAGATCGACGTTCTGGCGAACTTCCTCTACGGCGCCCCCGGGGCCAATCTGGAGGTCACCGGCGACTACGTGATCGAGAAGGCGGACGGCCCGACCGTGCCCGGCCTCGAAGGCTACGCCGTCGGCCTCGCCGACGAGGCATTCGAAGCCAGTTCCGGAAGCCTCGAGGAGGCCGTGACGACGGATGCGCGCGGCCGCGCCAGCGTCACCATGGACCTGCCCGAGGTCGCCGCCGCGCAACCCGTGCAGGCGCGCATTTCGCTCAGCGTCGGCGAGCCCGGCGGCCGGGCGATCATGCGCAGCGTGACGCTGCCGATCCGCCCCCGCGGCCCGGTCGTCGCCGTCCGCAAGCTCTTCGGCGAGGATATCGCCGAGGGCGCGCAGGCGCAGTTCGACGTCGTCTATGCCGCCCCCGACGGAACCCGCCTCGTCCGCCCCGGCCTGCGCTGGACTCTCAGCCGCGTCGAGAAGCGCTACCAGTGGTTCCAGCAGGACGGTCGCTGGTCCTTCGAGCCGATCGTCACGACCCGCCGCGTCTCCGACGGCACGGTGGATGCCGGCGCGGGCGCGCCGGCCCGCATCGCCATGGCGGCCCAGACGGGCAGCTACCGGCTCGACGTCACGGGAGGCGGCGACGGCGACGCTACCAGCGTCGACTACACGGTCGGCTGGAGTGGCGACGCGACGGCGCAGACGCCGGACCTTCTCGAACTGTCGCTCGACAAGGCGGCCTACGCTGCCGGCGACAGCCTGCAGCTCACCCTCAATCCGCGCTTCGACGGGCAGGCCACCGTCGTGGTCGTGTCCGACAAGGTGCAGCTCCTGCG
>JAIYAB010000136.1 GCA_027489275.1 Hyphomicrobiales bacterium | reverse complement strand
TCGGAGCCGGAGGGGTGGTCGGAACGGGTCATGACGGCAATTCCGCCGACCTTCTCGATGGCCGCGACGATCCCGGGTTCGTCGGTCGCGACGACGACGGGACCCAGCCCCGCCTCCACCGCGCGGCGCCAGACATGCACGATCATCGGTTCGCCGAGAATGTCGGCGAGGGGCTTGCCGGGCAGGCGAACGGAGGCCATGCGGGCGGGAACGAGGACGACGGGGTCGGACATCGGCGGCTATCCTGCCGCACGGGCGGCAAAAAGTATCAATGGCGACCGTGCTTATACGAGTTGCCAAGGGCGCGGCAAAGCGGGTAATCATCCGCCGCCCGGCGGTACCTGCGCGCGGATTTCGAAGCCGTGGACGCCGCAGGTGCGGGGGCAAGCCCAGCCTCTGGGCGTGCCGTCGGGCGATCGGGGTCGGAGAGACTGATGTTCGGGATGGATTCCTTCGAGTTCAACAAGATCGCCGGCGCCGTGCTCGGCAGCCTGCTTTTCCTGATGGGCCTCGGCATCGTCGCCGACATCATCTTCTCCCGTCCCGCCACGATCGTCGCCGGCTACGCGCTTCCCGGCGCCGAGGAGGCCCCGACCGCGGCGGCTCCAGCGGCGGCCCCGGCCGAGCCGCTGCCGGTCCGTCTCGCCAAGGCCGACGTGGCCAAGGGCCAGGCGGCGGCCAAGGCCTGCACCTCCTGCCATGCGTTCGAGAAGGGCGGCGCGAACAAGATCGGCCCCGGCCTGTGGAGTGTCGTGAACCAGACCAAGGGCGTGCACGAGGGGTTCAAGTACTCCGCGGCCATGCAGGAGCGCACCGCGAAGGGCGAGAAGTGGACCTTCGACGCGCTCGACGCCTTCATCGCCAACCCGAAGGCCTACATGCCCGGCACCGCGATGGCCTATGCGGGCCTGAAGGAGCCGGAGCGCCGCGCCGACATCCTCGCCTACCTGCGCACGCTGGCGGACACGCCGGCCGAGCTGCCCAAGCCCTGAGCCGGGCCGCTCGCGCAGTGTTGTTCGAAGGCCGGGCATCGCCCGGCCTTTTTCATGGGGCGAAGGGCGGCCCGTGCTGGCCCGGCAGCGAAAAAGCGACATAATCCGCGTGCAACTGCAGGTCGCCTGCGGAGGCCACACGGAGAACGTCATGTCGTCCCATCCCCTGCGCCGCGTCATCCTGGGCCTCGCGCTGGCCTGCGCGCTCGGCGCGACGGCGACGCCGGCCGGCGCCCAGCAGGGCGAATGGCGACACGCCCTGTCGCTGATGGGGGAGCCGAAGTATCCGCCGGATTTCAAGCGCTTCGACTACGTGAACCCGAACGCCCCCAAGGGCGGCGTCGCGCGGCTTGCGCGGCAGGGCGCGTTCGACAACTTCAATCTCGTCGTGGCCGGGGTGAAGGGACAGATCGAGTCCGGGGTGGGCCTCGTCTACGAGCAACTGACCGAGCAGTCGCTCGACGAGGTGTCGACCGCCTACGGCCTGCTCGCGGAGGCGATGCGCCATCCGCCGGACTTCTCCTCGGTCACCTACCGGCTTCGCGCCGAGGCGCGGTGGCATGACGGCAAGCCGGTGACGCCGGAGGACGTGATCTTCTCCTTCGAGACGTTCAAGGCCAACAGCCCCAACGCCGCCTTCTACTACCAGCACGTGGTCAAGGCGGAGAAGACCGGTGAGCGGGAGGTGACCTTCACCTTCGACCAGGCGGGCAACCGCGAGCTGCCGCAGATCGTCGGTCAGCTCACGATCCTGCCCAGGCACTGGTGGGAGGGCACGGGACCGGACGGCAAGAAGCGCGACGTGCGGCAGACCACGCTGGAGCCGCCGCTCGGCTCAGGACCCTACAGGGTCAAGGCCTTCGACGCCCAGCGCAGCGCCGCCTACGAGCGGGTGAAGGACTATTGGGGCAAGGACCTGCCGGTGCATGTCGGCACGCACAACTTCGACGAGATCAAATTCGAGTACTACCGCGACAGCACCGTGCTAGTCGAAGCCTTCAAGGGCGACCAGTACGACTTCCGCGTCGAGAACAGCGCCAAGAACTGGGCCACCGCCTACGACTTCCCCGCCGTGAAGGAAGGCCGTGTCATCCGCGAAGAGTTCGCGGAACGCGCATCCGGCCGCATGCAGGGCTTCGCCTTCAACCTGCGCCGGGCGAAGTTCCAGGATGCGCGCGTGCGGCGCGCGTTCAACTTCGCGTTCGACTTCGAGGAGATGAACAAGCAGATCTTCTTCGGGGCCTACCAGCGCATCGACAGCTACTTCGAGGGCACCGAGCTCGCCTCCTCGGGCCTGCCCGAGGGACAGGAAAAGGCGATCCTCGAAAGCGTTCGCGACAAGGTGCCGCCGGAGGTGTTCACCACCGTCTACACGAACCCGGTCGCCGGCTCGTCGACGGCGGTGCGCGACAACCTGCGGGAGGCAGACCGCCTGCTCAAGGAGGCCGGCTGGGAGATCCGCAACGGCAAGCGCGTCAATGCGAAGACGGGCGAGGCGCTGACGGTGGAGTTCCTCGGCTACGATCCGTCGACCGAGCGCTACGTGCTCTTCTACAAGCCCTCGCTTGAACGGCTCGGCATCGGCGTGTCGCTGCGGGTCGTCGATCCGTCCCAGTACGAGAACCGCATCCGCGACTTCGACTTCGACGTCACGACGGAGCTGTGGCCGCAGTCGCTGTCGCCGGGCAACGAGCAGCGCGAGTTCTGGGGCTCGAAAGCCGCGGGCATTCCCGGCTCGCGCAACGTGCTCGGCCTGCGCGACCCCGGCGTCGATGCGCTGGTCGACCGGATCGTCTTCGCCAAGGATCGCGAGGAGTTGGTGGCGGCGACCAAGGCGCTCGACCGCGTGCTGCTGGCGCATCACCTCGTCGTGCCGCAATGGACCTACAATTTCTCCCGCACGGTGCGCTGGAACCGCTTCGGTCGTCCCGACCCGATGCCGAAATACGCCTCGTCCGCCTTCCCGACCATCTGGTGGTGGGACGCCGAGAAGGCGAAGCAGACCGGCCCGGCGCGCTAGACCGGGCCGCTCATCGCCTTATCTTCAACGGAACGGGCCGGCCGACGCTCTGTGCCGGCAAATCACGGAGGCTGGGGTGAGGTCAGGTCGGTCGGGACTGTCCAGGGGTCTCACGCGCCGCGCCGCGCTGGCGATGGGGGCCGCCGCCGCGGCCGTGCCGTTGCTGCCGCGCGCGGCGCGGGCGCAGGCGGAGGCGTGGTTCCACGGCCTCTCCGGCTTCGGTGAGCTGAAGTACCAGGCCGATTTCGCCCGGTTCGACTATGTCGATCCTGCTGCGCCGAAGGCAGGCATGGTGTCGCTGCAGATTTCCTCGACGACGGGCAACCAGGCCTTCGACACCTTCAACACCCTCAACATCTTCGTGCTGAAGGGCGACGGGGCGGCGGGCATGCCGCTGACCTTCGAAAGCCTCATGGCGCGCGCGCTCGACGAGCCGGACGCGATGTACGGGCTGGTGGCGGAGGCCGTGCGCGCGGCGCCGGACGGCCTGTCGCACAGCTGGCGTTTGCGCCCGCAGGCGCGCTTCCATGACGGGTCGCCGCTGACCGCGGAGGACGTCGCCTTCTCGATCATGCTGCTCAAGGAGAAGGGCCACCCGGCTTTCGGGCAGGCGCTGCGCTTCGTGGAGGGCGCCGAGGCGACGGACGCGCGGACTGTCACGGTGCGGTACGACAAGGCGCGCTCGCGCAACCTGCCGCTGCTGGTGGCGGGGCTGCCGATCTTCTCGAAGGCCTACTACACGGCCCGGCCCTTCGACGACGCCACGCTCGACGCGCCGCTCGGCTCGGGGCCGTACCGCGTGGGCCGGCTGGAGCAGGGGCGGTTCATCGAGTTCACGCGGGTCGCCGACTACTGGGCGAAAGACCTGCCCGTGAACGTCGGCATCAACAATTTCGAGCGCATCCGCTACGAGTACTACCGGGACCGGCAGGTGGCGCTGGAGGGATTCAAGGCGGGCACCATCACGCTGCGGGAGGAGTTCACCTCGCGCGACTGGGCGAACAGCTACGACTTTCCGGCCGTCCGCGAGGGCCGGGTGAAGCGCGAGACGATCCCCGACGAGACCCCGTCGGGCACGCAGGGCTGGTGGTTCAACACGCGCCGGGAGCAGTTCGCCGACCGCCGCATCCGCGACGGGCTGAACAATCTGTTCGACTTCGAGTGGACCAACACGAACCTGATGTTCGGATCCTACCAGCGCACCGCGTCCTTCTTCGAGAACTCCGACATGAAGGCGACGGGCAGGCCCTCGCCCGAAGAACTGAAGCTGCTCGAACCGTTGCGGGGCCAGGTGCCGGACGAGGTGTTCGGCGAGCCCTTCGTCCCGCCGGCCAGCGACGGCAGCGGGCAGGACCGCAACCTCCTTCGCCGCGCCGACGCGCTGCTTCGCGAGGCCGGCTGCAAGCGCGATGGCAACGTCCTGCGGCTGCCGTCCGGCAAGGCCTTCGAGATCGAGTTCCTCGACTTCTCGGGCGCGCTCCAGCCGCACACGGCTTCGCTGATCAAGAACCTCAAGCTGGTCGGGATCGAGGCGCGCTACCGGATCGTCGACGCCGCTCAGTACCAGCGCCGGGTCGATGCGTTCGACTTCGACGTCATCACCCGGCGCGCGAGCATGGGGATGACGCCGGACGAGGGGCTGCGCAGCATGTTCGGCTCGCGCACCGCGACGGTCGAGGGCTCCTCCAACATCGCGGGCGTGCGCGACCCGGCCGTCGACACGCTGATCAATGCGGCGCTGACCGCCGGCACCCGCGCCGAACTCGTCACCGCGTGCCGGGCGCTGGACCGGGTGCTGCGCGCCGGGCGCTACTGGATCCCCATGTGGTTCAAGGCAGGCCATTGGCTGGCATACTGGGACATGTTCGGCCGCCCGGCCGTGAAGCCGCGTTATGATCGCGGCGCGCCGGCCACATGGTGGTATGACGAGGCGAAGGCCAAGCGAATCGGAAAGGCTTGATGTTCGCCTATATCGCTCGCCGCGTGCTGCTGATGATCCCGACGCTGTTCGGGATCATGCTCATCTCCTTCGTCATCGTGCAGTTCGCCCCGGGCGGACCTGTGGAGCGCGTGCTCGCGCAGCTGCAGGGCAACGACGCCTCGGCGACGTCGCGGATCGCGGGCGGCGCGGGCGGCGACTTCGCGGGCGGCCAGCAGATGCAGCCGGGCGGCAACGCCG